>JAPLCR010000587.1 GCA_026392135.1 Armatimonadota bacterium | reverse complement strand
TGTCTTCCGCGCCTCTATCCACTCGATAACCTTGCGAACGGTCTCCTTGCTGTTCGGCTCTCCCGCAAACTCTCCAATGACCATTACGCCCCCCGCAGGAAGTGCCTCCGTCAGGCTCTCAGAGGTCTGTTCCGGCGAAGACTGGTAGACCATCACGATAGGCAGGTCGTACTTGCGGGCAAACTCGAAGTCGCGCTGGTCGTGGGCAGGAACCGCCATAATTGCGCCCGTGCCGTAGCCCATCAGAACGTAGTCGGCGATGTAGATAGGTATCGGCGCGTCGTTCACAGGATTCGTCGCGTACGCCCCTGTGAATACACCCGTCTTTGCGCGGTCTGTCGCCTGACGCTCAATCTCGGTGGAGCGTTTGGCGCGTTCGATATACTCTTGCACGGAGGTCTTCTGCTCCGCAGTCGTAATTTGAGACACAAGCGGGTGTTCGGGAGCCATGACCATGAAGGTAGCACCCCACAGTGTGTCGGGTCGGGTGGTGAAGACGCGCAGGGTCGCGCCATGCTCTACAATCTGGAAGTCTACCTCTGCCCCCTCGCTGCGCCCAATCCACTCGCGCTGTTGCGTCTTGATACCTTCGGGCCAATTGATTGTGTCTAACCCCGAAATAAGGCGGTCAGCGTAAGCAGTTATCTTGAAGTACCACTGAGGCAGGGGACGCTTCTCGACGGCGGAGCCGCAACGCCAGCATTTGCCCCCGACGACCTCTTCGTTCGCCAACCCCGTTTTACAGGAGGGGCACCAGTTGATAGGCGTGTTGGCGCGATACGCCAGCCCCTGCTTGTAGAGCAGCAGGAAGAACCACTGCGTCCAGCGATAGTAGTCTGGTGCGCTAGAGTTGATTTCGCGTGACCAGTCGTAGGACATACCTACCAACTTTAACTGGCGGCGATAGTTCGCGGCGTACTCTGGAACCATTTCGCGGGGGTTGCGTCCGCGCTTTATGGCTTCATTTTCGGCGGGTTGCCCAAACGCATCCCAACCCATCGGGCGCAAAACGTTATAGCCCTGCATCCCTTTCAGGCGGCAAGCAACATCAAGTGGGACATAGTTTCGGCAGTGCCCTACGCTAATGCCCGCGCCAGAGGGATAGGGGAAGAAATCTAGCCCGTAGAATTTGGGTAGGGTAGGGTCGTACTCTACGCGAAAGAGGTCAGCCTCTTCCCATCGCTTCTGCCATTTCGCTTCAATAGCGCGAAAATCGTATCGGTTGACGTTCTCTTCGCTCATACTTGCTCTTTCTAAATCAGGGAGGGTTAAAAGTGTAGACAAAAAATTCGGCTCGCCAGTTGGCGGTCGCCGAAAAAACATCACAAAAGGCATCTCATCAACCGCAACCGCATATTTTGATATTATACAGCGTAGAGGGGCTTTAGTCAACGGATGTATCTTGCACTGCTGTTCACGTCCTTCGCGGTTTTTACGCCCACCAAAGAGAACATACCTAACTTGACAAATCCATCCGTATCCCGTAAAATACACACATCAATTTAAGAAAGGGTCTGTCCGCTTTGGGCAGACCCTTTCTGTATATACTCAGGCTATCGAATCCAACATTGTGTCCGAAATACAGATATTCTGCCCTCGTATGTCGTATTGACTGAACCTACTCATTCTTAAAGGACTAACGGGTGCATCTGGCAGTAGTTTCCGTCACAAAAACACAGATTCGGTGTCTCATACTGTTCTAATGGTTCATTCGCATGGCTAAGTGACGGCTTATACCGACATTCCCTTGCTATAGTATCAGAATTAGGAGTACGCCCGTGTCTCAAATCAATACCCGAAGAGAGTTTCTGCGCGACCTCGGTCTTAGTGCCGCTGCCCTACCCTTCATCACCAATCTGCCCTGCCTTGCCGCACCTTATGCAGAGAAGCGCAAGCAGAGGCTGGTAATAATGTTCAGCCCAGACGGAATTGTGCCTAAGACCTTCTGGCCCGATGAAGAGGGCGAGACGTTCAAACTCAAAGAGAGCCTCACACCACTCGAACCCTTCCAGAACAAAACGCTCATGCTCAAGGGCGTTTCAGACCGCATACGTGGAGATGGTGACGGGCACATGAGAGGTATTGGTTGTCTGCTAACGGGAATAGAGCTCTTTCCGGGCAATATTCAAGGCGGCTCCGACACTCCCGCAGGTTGGTCTAGCGGTATTTCCATAGACCAAGAGATTAAGAATTTTCTCCAGAAAGACCCTGCGTCGCGTACCCGCTTCGGTTCATTGGAGTTTGGAGTTATGGTTCCTGAAAGGGCGGATACATGGACGCGAATGTCATACGCGGGTCCCAATAAGCCCATTGCTCCTATCGACAGTCCCTCCCAAATGTTCAACAAACTATACGGACGTATGAAAGACCAAGAGAGCCTCAAAAGTGTGCTGGACGACCTCAAAGGCGACCTCGACAAAATCCGAAAATCAGTAGGAGTGCAAGACAGGCGTATCCTCGAAGAGCATACCGCCCTCGTTAGGGAGATGGAGCAGGACCTGCGCTCAAGCAAAAACAAAAGCATAGGGCACGCTATCCCCGTTTTGGAGCCTGGCGTAAGAGCAGATAACGACAATATGCCGCAGATCTCCAAACAGCAGATAGACCTCATGGTAAGTAGTTTCGCCGGAGACTTTGCCCGTGTCGCCACCCTACAGTACACCAACTCCGTTGGGCAGGCACGTATGAAGTGGCTTGGCATCAACGAAGGACAGCACGACCTCTCGCATGAGCCGGACAGCAACAAAGACGCACAAGAAAAACTCACGAAAATCAACCAGTGGTACTGTAGCCAACTCGCCTACCTCGCTAAAAGACTCTCCGAAACGCCGGAGCCAAACGGTACAGGAAGCCTCCTAGATAACACACTCATCGTCTGGACAAACGAGTTGGGACAAGGCAACTCGCACGCGCTGTATAATATCCCGTTTGTATTAGTGGGCAACGGCTTGGGCTTCCGCATGGGGCGCTCGCTCCGTTACTCCAACCTGTCACACAACCGTCTACTAATGGCGTTCGCGCATGGTATGGGGCACCGTGTTACACACTTCGGGAACCCCGACTACTGTCGTGATGGAGTACTCCCCAATTTGACGTAAGGCGATGACAGGGAGACACACAGTATGCCAGATCTGAGTATTATGGAAGGCACAGGGGAAGAGTTACGACATCAATTAGAGCGGTTTCCTCACGACTTGTTTCGCCTTGTTCCTTTATCAAAGCCGCAAGAAAAGGCTAAGGAACCGGAAGGGAAGGAGCCTCGCCCTTCGGCACTAGGCAAGTACGCTTTTGTCGCGGGAGGCTCCGAAGAGTTTGCGAAGGAGAAGCAAGAGGAGATTGAACGCGAGGACAGAGCGATTAAGATACTCGCATTTGCGAAACACCCTTTCTTGAGGTTTAGAGATGCCCACTAGAGAACAAAGGTACTGCCCGAATTGCAACTCAATCACTGAGTACGATTCCTACCGTTGCCTGAGATGCGGGTATATGTACCCGATGCCAGTTCCTAACTTAACGCCCCAAGTGCCTATGAAAACTTGCCCTCAGTGTCGTAACTTGCTTATTGCGAACGCTCAACAATGTCCGCATTGCAGGTATCAATTCTCTAACCAAACAACGCCTCAAACCGTCCCCGCAAAACACTGTCCGCAATGCAACCACCTGATTATCGCGGCGCTTCAACAATGCCCTCATTGTCGGCATCAATTCCCTAATCCTGCAATGGGGCAAGCGTCAAGCCAGCATAGTATGCAAAACGTTTTTCCATGCGTTTACTGCAAGCAACTTATTCCCATTGAAGTAGCGTTTTGTCCTATATGTCGAGCGGAGCAAGTCTTTCAAATTCATGTTACGCAGTAAGTAGCCCTCAACCCCTAGCCCCTTCTCCCAATACTGGGCGAAGGGGAACTAAGGCGACCAGTTTACCGGGTTTCTCCTCTGCTTTGGGTTCCAAAAAGCGAAATGTCCGCTCTACAAACCTTTCAGACAGGCTCCCTCGCCCAGAATTGGGAGAGGGATGTCCGTTAGGACAGGGGGAGGGCTAGTTCAGATCCTCTGCGTAAGGTGAGTTACAAGTAGCTCTGCGTTATTCGGTGTTGCGACTCTAATTGATATTCCCGCTCTCATCATGGGTATCGTATTAGCGTGTTCTGGAAGTCGAACTGATAAAGCGCACGGGTGGGTGAAAATCTCTCTTGAGATAATCGGCTTCCTACTTGGTTTGAAGTACGGGCTTATCGCGTCTCAAAGGCAATGGTGATGATTCATACCTGAAACCTGAAAGGGTGTTTTCATGCAGAGTTCCTCTCCTGTACTTGTTCGTCATAAATGCGGTAATACTGACGTATTTAGGGTACAGTGTGTTTTTCTCTCTGGGCATTCTACAGGGCGTAGCCAAAATACGAGTGAATTTTACCGCTCCCAATAACCCCTAATTCGCGGGGGTAGATGCCACGCTTTACAAGGTAGGCTTTCGAAGGCGGAGATTGAGGAGTTCAAACAGAACCTGAATGCAAACAGGTCGGAAAGCGGTGAAAGACTTCTGAGGTCTATTGATTAAGGAACGGAGGCGAAAACCATGTCCGTAGTGCAAATTCATGAAGGAACCTCGCAGGAACTAGCCTGTTACCTAGCGCAACACCCTGAGAGGAAGTTCCAACTCGTTGAGTTTGGAGAGGAAGAAATAGCGTCGAAAAGCCCTGTTTTGGATGAAAAGGCTAAGGCGACTCTCGCCATGTTGGAAGAGTGGATAGCGGAAGGACTTTCCGCTGATGAAGCGACCCGCCTTGAGGCGGATAGAGAGGTCGAAGAGTTCAAGTGCAATATGAACGCGAATCGCTTGGCGACGGGCGAAAGACTTTTATTCCCGTGATACGCCACATCATTTTAGATTCGTCGCCGCTCTCGTTGCTCTCAAACCCTAACGCCAACCCGGAAGTCATCGCTATCAACCAATGGAGTCGCGATTGTGTAGCCGGAGGGCATATCTTCTATATTCCCGAAATTATTGACTACGAAGTTAGGCGGGAACTCTTACGGGCGGACAAAACCGCAGGAATCCGCAAATTAGGCGCGCTCAAAGCGTCCTTTAAGTACGTGGAAATCACAACTGCCGCAATGGTATGCGCCGCCGAACTGTGGGCGATGTCGCGGCGACAAGGGTTGCCTACCGCCCATCCAAAAGCCATTGACGTGGACGTAATTCTCGCGGCTCAAGCCTTGACTCTAGGCGTTCCCGCGGACGATTTGATTGTCGCGACGACAAACCTAGACCATCTTTCCCAATTCGTCCCCGCCGACTTATGGACGAATATCCGCCCTTAAACCTCACAGACACGAACTCAGGAGAACCGAACAGACGATGGCGATTCCGCACATCCCTGCGCTACGGCGCGGACAGAACTACACCAGCCTCGACAAAACCGAGATTAAAAACGTTCGCACAGGCGAAATAGTTGCCGAAGTCAGTCAGGTGAACGCCGGGCTTATCAAGCGCGATATGCGTCACTCCAAACGCTCCGCCCTCGCTTCGCTCACTACCGCACAACTACTAGAGATCAGCAAACGGGCAGGCGACCTCTTCATGGAGGGGACGCTTCCCGTAGGCGATAGCGGAACGCAGTCAGCGCAAGACTATCTCGAATCGCTCTCCGCCACTAGCGGACTGCCCCACTCTCTCATTCGCAAGAACATGGCGAAAATCTACGAAGTTTTCACTGAGATGTCCACCATCCTAGGCGGTCTCACTCGCGGTATGGATTTAGACATTATAGACAAGGGCGCAGGTAGGCAGAACGGCGTTCCCGTCAGCTTCTTCCCCACGACGCAGGAGTTGGGCGTGGTTCTACCCAGCAACTCGCCCGGCGTAAACTCTCTCTGGATGCCCGCGATAGCCCTCAAAACTCCTGTCGTTCTCAAGCCGGGACGCGAAGAGCCCTGGACTCCCTTCCGCATTATACAAGCCTTTATCGCCGCAGGGTGTCCTGCGGAGGCGTTCAGCTTCTACCCTACCGACCACGAGGGGAGCGGAACCATTCTGCAAACCTGCGGACGTGCCCTGATATTCGGCGACGTGAAGACGGTAGAGCGCTACGCCAGTAACCCCGCAGTTGAGGTGCATGGACCCGGCTACAGCAAAATCATACTTGGCGACGACAAGGTGGACAACTACGAGGCGTACCTCGATATTATCGTAAAGTCTATCGTCGAAAACGGCGGGCGCAGTTGTATCAACGCCTCGGCGGTTATCGTACCGCGCAAGGGCGAGGAGATAGCCAACGCTATTGCGAAACGCTTGGCGCAGGTCGTTCCGCTCTCCTACACAGACCCGAACGCGATTCTCTCCGGCTTTGCCAATCCAGCGATGGCGGAATTCATTAACTCCACTCTCACGGAAGACCTCAAAACTCCCGGCGCTACCGATGTCACCGCGCAGTACCGCGCCTCCGAGCGCCTTGTTCAGTATGGGGGGAGTACGTACCTTCTGCCTACCGTCGTCTACTGTCAGAAAAACACTCACTCGCTCGCCAATCGTGAATTTCTATTTCCCTACGCCAGCGTGTTGGAGGTACCGCAGTCCGAAATCGCCGAGAAGATAGGTCCCTCCCTTGTCGTTACGCTTATCTCAAACGATGAATCCTTTGTCAAACAGATGATGGACTCTCCCCACGTTGAGCGGTTGAACATCGGAGCGATACCCACCATGAAAGTGCAGTGGGACCAGCCGCATGAGGGGAATCTCTTTGAGTTCCTCTATCGCCGCCGTTCGATACAGTGGGCATAGGGAGCAAGATGGAACACCTCTCAAGTTTCGACATTCAGTCGCGTGTACGCCTTGTCTTTGGGGAGAACTCCCTCGAACGGCTAGGCGAATTGGCGCGGGAACTCCCTGCGAAACGCGCCCTCATTGTCACCGATTCGGGAATTGTGGAGGCAGGGCACGTCGCAAGGGCTATCACGATACTTGAAGCGGCAGGCGTGGAGGCAGTCGTATTCGCTGAGGTTCACGAAAACCCAACTACGGAGGACGTGACGCGATGCCTTGAGGTTGCGAAAGCCTGTAGGATAGACGCATTTATCGGGTTGGGCGGAGGGAGTAGTATGGACACCGCAAAGGGATGCAACTTCCTCCTGACCAACGGCGGCGAGATGCGCGACTACTGGGGAGTCAATAAAGCCTCCAAACCTATGCTTCCCCTCATCGCTATCCCCACTACTGCCGGTACAGGAAGCGAATGCCAATCATTCGCACTTATTTCAGACGCGCAGACCCACCACAAAATGGCGTGCGGCGACGTGAAAGCCGCGCCGCGTATCGCTCTCCTCGACCCCGTTCTCACCGTGTCGCAACCACGCGGGGTAACGGTCTGCACAGGGATAGACGCGATAACTCACGCTGTAGAGACCGCCGTCACCAACAAACGCACCCCCTACTCCCGCCTCTACTCCCGCGAAGCCTTTCGCCTTACCATCAATACCCTCCCCATCGTCCTTGCAGAGCCTTACAACATAGCGGCGCGTGGTCAGATGCTACTCGGAGCGGCATTTGCGGGTATCGCAATTGAGGCGAGTATGCTCGGCGCGGCGCACTCTATGGCGAACCCTCTCACCGCTCACTACGGAACTACGCACGGACAAGCTGTAGGGCTAGCACTGCCTCATGTCGTCCGCTTCAACGCGCAGTCGCCAGAAGTACTCGCTCTCTATCACGACCTCGCCCTCTACGCAGGACTCGCCAACACGCAAGACAGCGCGAACACCGCCCTCGAAAAACTGCTCTTCCGCCTGCAAGAGACGCTGGAAACGGCGGGACTCGCGACGCGCCTAACGGAACTTGGCGTAGACGAAGAGAGTATTCCTCTGCTTGCAAAAGAGGCGGCGGGGCAGTGGACGGCGAACTTCAACCCGCGCCCCGTGTCGCAAGAGGAGTTTGAGCGACTGTACGGGGAGGCTTTGTGAGCCAAAATGATAGAGTTTCTAAGGGGCCCCAAAGGGACTATCACGGAAGGGCTAATCCCCCTAATAACGGTAATCGTCGCAATGTTATGGCTCTTCTACGCTAATACACAACGGCGCAAGCGTCTTCCGCTCAAATTCGACACACTATGGGGCGTCTTTATTTTGATTTTTTGGGTTGGATTTACATTGGCTGTAGCCTATCCAATTTGGCTAGAACAGAGTTTGAGGCACGCCAAACGACAAATAGATGGTAGAATTTGAGTTAAATCACCACGTAGCGTAGTTTCGCCTTCTCGCTTATCCCCACTTTCTAGATAGGAGTTATCTTATGTCGCCATTACCAACCCCTCGTATTTTGCTAGGACCTGGTCCCAGTAGCGTCAACCCTCGCGTCCTCGAAGCACTAGGGCGAGCCCCCATCGGCTATCTCGACCCAGAGCTGTTCACGATTCTTGACGACCTGCGAAGCAATCTTCGCACCGTCTACGGAACCAAAAACGACTTCACCTTCCCCCTCACAGGCACAGGCATGGCAGGCATGGAGAGTTGCCTCGTCAACCTCATTGAGGCGGGCGACAAAGTTCTTATCGGTGTAAACGGCTTTTTCGGGCTACGCATGGTCGAAATCTGCCGCCGCCTCAACGCCGATATCACCGTAATTAACGGCGAATGGGGGCGTATCCTAGAGCCATCCGCATTCGCGGCAGAACTCGACAAACTGGGACAAGTGAAGCTCGTCGCCTGCGTCCATGCCGAGACTTCCACAGGTGTTGCGACTCCCCTTCCTGCTATCGCTGAGCTAGCGCACGCACATGGCGGACTCTTCCTTGCCGATATGGTGACTTCACTGGGCGGTATCCCCGTAGAGATAGACCACTGGGGCGTAGATGCCGCCTACTCAGGTACACAGAAGTGTGTAGGCGCACCTCCCGGACTCTCTCCTATCACTGTTTCAGAGCGTGCATGGCAAGTCGCGACCACCCGAAAAACGCCCGTCCCAAACTGGTATCTCGACTGGAAACTGCTTCGCGCCTACTACGATGCCCCCCATGCTTACCACCACACCGTACCCGTCAATCTGCTCTTTGCACTACAAGAGGCTCTTACCGAAATAATGGAGGAGGGCTTGGAAGCGCGCTATGCCCGCCACCGTGATGTGAGTTCCTACCTCATGACGGGGCTAGAGAAGCTTGGCATTCGCCCCTTCTCACAAGAGGGCTACCGGCTACCAAACCTGAACGCAATTCACATCCCTGAAAGTATCACAGACGAAGTTGCGATACGAAAACGCCTCCTAGAAGAGTTTGGTTTAGAAATAGGCGGCGGGTTGGGTGACTTAAAGGGCAAAATTTGGCGTATAGGAACTATGGGGGCTTCCGCAACACGCAGAAATGTCGCCCTGCTGCTTGCTGCCCTTAACGACATTCTCTAGAGGAGAGATTATGCCTCTGTTTTCAAACGAAGTTACTCCTGAGTATCAAGCCGCCGAGCGTGTGGTTATCATGCGCGAACGCGGCACTCGCGCCCTCCTGCTCGTCACCATTTCAGTCATTACTCTTTGGCTTGTGGGTGGGCAGATACGAGACCGCATCCTGCTCCAAAAACAGTGGGAACCGCTCGCCTTCGATTCAGAGAACCTAAGCGTTGTCGGTGTTCTCGATAGGCGCGGTGACTATGACCACAACTTTTTCAAGGTGATACAGTCTAATAAAACGACCCGTGTAGAGCTTACAAACACAGGTTGGGACTACTGCTTCCCCACCGATGCGGGACCACTTTTCGACCCCCAAAATGGCGACATCATCAAAGGGGTGCAGGCTGTAGATGGTAAAGTGGGCGATGCGATGCTGATCCCCTACATCAAGGCAGGGCTTGCTAGATACCGCCAAATTCTAAACGCAAGTGCACAAGTAACCGCCGATATGCCGATCGAGATAGAAGGGCAGCGTGGAAAGCCTCCAACACTTGTCGAACTGCTCAGAAAGTATCAAGAGCAGAGGCGTATTAAGGAGAAGGCAAATGAAGAAGAGGGTGGCGGAGGTGGCTCTACCACATCCGTGGAGCATGGAACCGCGATAGCAGGTAGCCTACTGATACGCTCCTGCCCAGTTCTACTCACCTCGAAATGCTTCTCTTCAGCAGAACTCATTGTCCAACCCGCAAGTGCCTTGGCGGACGAAATGTATACCGTTCGCCTCAACCTCACTCCCGAAGGTCGCTCACGCTTTTACCGTTGGTCTAAAGAGCATGAGAACGAGAGTATCGTTTTTATAGTGAAGGGCAGTGTAAAAACAGCAGGGCGCGTAGCACAGGTTCTCGATGTGAACTGGTGGGACATCAACAATGTGCGCGACAAAGAATCGGCGCAGATGCTGGTGGATGCCGTCAACCAAAACAAAAAGTAGACGGCTATTACCTCTCAAAGCAAAAGCAGGGAAGCAAAATATGCTCTCCTGCTTTTGCTTTGTTTTTGCCCGCTTGTTCTACCTTTCACATCAGGTATGTGAAATCTCTCACACCGCAATAGTGAAGAGTGTCGTACTATCTATGTGTCCAATATAAATCCTGTTGGATAACCTTTCCATCCCTAAGTCCATCATTAGAGCGAATATTGATGGCAGGCATTAACCGTAATCCCCCGGTTAATGCCTTATTTTTTGCCTCTTTTGCGCGTTTCGCAGGTTTCTTTGCGCTGCCCATGCCTCTTCTACCCTCTACCTCCCGCGCAAGAGGGCGGTCTTATGCTATAATATGCCCTAAGTTGGAGAGGGCTCTTAAAACGCATGGAACAAAAATTTATACGCAATTTTTCGATTATCGCCCACGTTGACCATGGGAAATCTACGCTGGCAGACCGCCTGCTTGAAACTACGCACACAATAAGCGAACGGCACATGCAGAATCAGGCACTGGATACGATGGATTTGGAGCGAGAGCGCGGCATTACGATTAAGATGACCGCAGTGCGCCTCCTTTTTTCCTCCAAAGACGGCAATATCTACCAGTTCAACCTTATTGATACGCCCGGTCACGTAGACTTTACTTATGAGGTTTCACGTTCGCTTGCCGCTTGTGAAGGGGCACTTCTTGTTGTGGATGCCGCACAGGGTGTGGAGGCGCAGACTCTTGCCAACGTGAATCTGGCGAACCAAAATGACCTTGCCCTAATTCCAGTTATCAATAAAATAGACCTGCCCGCCGCCGACCCAGAGCGTGTGAAAGAGGAGATAGAAAATGTCCTTGCGATGGATGCCTCTGAAGCAATTTTGGCAAGCGCAAAGGCAGGTATCGGGATTGATGAGATACTGGAAGCGGTAGTAGAACGTATTCCTCCACCATCGGGAGATCCAGACGCGCCCCTACGTGCCCTCATATTCGACAGCAAATTCGATAACTATCTTGGCGTTGTCTGCTACGTTCGAGTAATGGATGGGGCAGTGCGCGTAGGTTCAAAAGTCCGCTTTATGGCAAGCGGTAAAGAGTTTGATGTAACGGAGGTCGGAACCTTCGCCCCTCAGCGCAAGATAGGTAAAGAGATTAACACAGGCGAGGTCGGCTATATTGCCGCAAGTATCAAGACAATCGGCGACGCACAAGTAGGCGACACTATCACAGAGAGCGCACGTCAAGCAAAAACTGCCCTGCCGGGCTATCGTACCGCCAAGCCGATGGTCTTCTGCGGACTCTATCCGGTGGAGGGCGCAGGGCAGTACGCCGAGTTGAAAGAGGCTCTCTCTCGCCTGCAACTGAACGATGCCGCGCTGTCGTTTGAACCAGAAACCTCTGCCGCACTTGGTCACGGTTTCCGTTGCGGCTTTCTAGGGCTTTTGCACATGGAAATTGTGCAGGAGCGATTAGAGCGCGAGTTCAACCTCTTTCTTATTGCCACTTCGCCTTCGGTTATCTACAAAGTCACCAAGACAGATAACACAATGATAGAGGTAGATAACCCCGCTGATTTGCCTAACCCGCAGTATATTCTTAGAATTGAGGAGCCGTATATCTCCGCGACGATATTCCTGCCTTCGCTCTACGCGGGAACAATTATGGATTTGTGCCGAGAGCGGCGCGGCAATATGACTAAGATGGAACACCCCGCAACCGAACGCATGATGCTGACCTACGATATTCCTCTCTCCGAGATTCTGCTCGACTTTTTCGACCAGCTGAAGTCGCGTACAAAAGGGTACGCCTCGTTTGACTACGAGTTGACGGACTACCAAGAGGCGAAACTGGTGAAGATAGATGTGATGATAAACGGTGACCCTGTAGACGCTCTCTCCTTCATCACACACCGCGACAAAGCCGCCGCACGGGGACGTATGCTCGTAGACAAGCTCAAAGAGGTGGTTCCGCGCCAACAGTACGAAGTGCGTATTCAGGCAGCGATTGGCGGCAAGGTGGTGGCGGCGGAGAGCATCAAGCCATTCCGCAAAAACGTTACCGCAAAGTGTTACGGCGGTGACATTACCCGTAAGCGCAAACTGCTAGAAAAGCAGAAAGAGGGCAAAAAGCGGATGAAACAGGTGGGGAGCATTGAAATTCCGCAGGAGGCGTTCCTCAGCGTTCTGAAAATCGGAGAGTAGGCTATGCTACGGCGTATCGAAGCCCTCAACTATCGCGGTCTGAAACACATCGCGCAGGATTTAGCACCCTTCCAAATACTGGTCGGCGCGAATGCGTCCGGGAAGTCTACGTTTCTGGACGTGTTGAGTTTTGTGGGCGACCTCGTGCAGTTAGGGCTTGATGACGCTATTCTAAAGCGGGCGCGTAACCTTGACGAGTTGATTTTTAAGCAGAGCGCGGATTCGTTTTCATTCGCTCTTGAGTTTGACTTGCCTTTCGGCGTCTCCAATCAAAAGCAACCTATTAGTTATGACCTCTTTCGATATGAGATCGAAATAGGCAAGGGAGGGGAAGGCGAAGCCAAAATATGGCAGGAGCGCTTTCTTTTTGGCAATGTTGGGGGATATGCCACCCTGCCATACTCCCCCCTTTCTCCTGTCCTGCCTCTATCAGTAGAGGATCAGGACTCCCTAGGCTTAGGGGCTGACTGGCTGACTCTGGTAGACACTCGGCGAATACCGCTTAAAAGCGTACTCCCCGCAGAAATCGAACAGGAATGGGATTTTGATTCGGCTTCAGTATTGAACATGACTTTGCATAGTTTGCCAATGCATTTAAACGTAGGAGCTATTAAGCACATTCTGACCAATGATGCCATGTTAGTTCGCCCGGATGTCTCAAAAATGAAACAGCCCGCCAGTCCCATCAAATCGCAAGGCTTCCGCCCTGACGGTTCCAACCTGCCTTTTATGATAAAGCGCCTCCAAACCAAACATCCCCAAGTCTATCAAGACTGGCTCGCGCACGTTCAAACTATCCTCCCCGATATTGAAGACATCAAGGTTATTGAGCAGGAGTATGACCGCAACCTCTTTATCGCTATTCAGTACCGTCAAATGGAGAAACCCGTCAATGCGTGGCTTGTCTCGGATGGAACACTTTACATTCTGCTTCTAACAATTATCGCGTATCTCCCTGACGAACGGCATCCACCCTTTAGCCATTGAGGGCGTGTATGAGGTTCTCTCCTCCGCCCACGACAAGCAGATATTCGTGGCGACGCACTCGCCGCTCTTCTTAGGTTTGGCGGAGCCGAAAGAGATTCTCTGCTTCTCCAAAAACTCGGACGGCGCAGTGGAGATAGTGCGGGGCGACAACCATCCCGCGCTACAAGAGTGGCAGGGCGAAATCCCGCTCTCCACGCTCTATGCAGGGGGAGTGTTCGGGTAATGAAAGACGACCTGTTAGTTTTGGTGGCGGACGCGCAGACGCAGGCGACAGTAGAGACCCTACTAGAAAAACGCCGAGACGCGCTTGATATTCGCGAAATCGCGTACAAGGTCGAGCGACACCCCGACAACGATAGCGGCGTATATAACGAGGCGCATAAGTTCCTGCAATCGCGAAGAAAACTCTACGAAAAATTCCTCATTGTTTGGGATGAAGAGTGGTATACCGGAAAGAACCCCCTATCCGCGGAAGCGCAAGAGCGAAAGGTCTCCGAAAACATGATGGCGAACGGTTTCGACACGGGGGACTTTCGCGCCGTTGTGATAAGCCCGGAACTGGAGGCGTGGGTATGGGGCAATTCCGCCAAGATACCAGAGATTCTGCGCTCTTCGTGGGAAAAGATTAGAGGGTTAGGAGTCAGCGAAAAACTTTGGGATACTGGCAAGCCTAAGCCCCAACGCCCCAAAGAGCTCCTTGAGGCTGTGCTTAAACCGCAGAAGCGCCCCTCTTCCGCTTCTATTTTCAAAGAACTCGCGGTAGCCGTAAGTTTCAAAAACTGCGAAGACCCCGCCTTTCAGCGTTTCTGTGCTACGCTTCGAGAGTGGTTTCCCGCTGAAAAGTAGTATCAATCAATGTGGAGAGTAAAATGCGCCATTCGCCCCTATTCCTAACACTCTGTCTATGCGCCATCACAGTGCTACCCGCGTCCGCGCAAAATTCCGCTGACCCTGCGCCCCCCAAAGTCGAAGCACTTACCGCTGTTCCGCCTCCCGCTCCGGCTACTCAGTCGGGGCTAAAATTCTACCACGCCCCCAAGCCGCTCGCCAAAAACGCCATTACCACCGATTGGCGGCAGTTTTTGGGCGTTACCTTCAACGCCATCTCGCCTGAAACCCCGCTCCTCACAGATGTAAGCAAGGGTAAGCCTACCCTTCTTTGGGAGGTCACAAAAGGGGAAGGCTACGCAACCCCCGCCGTTATTGGGGAGCGCGTAGTTCTCTTTCACCGTCTAGGAAACGAGGATGTAGTCGAGTGCCTACAGGCAGAGACCGGCAAGCGTTACTGGAAATACACCTATCCCACCGCCTACGAAGACAGCTACGGCTTTAGCGGGGGACCTCGTTGTCAGCCAGTCAGTGACGGAGAGTACGTCTATACCCAGAGTGTAGAGGGGAAAATCCACTGCCTGAAACTCACCACAGGGCAACTACTCTGGAAACGCGATATTATAAAGGACTTCCAACTCAAGCCAAACTTCTTCGGAGTCGGCGCCACCCCGCTCCTAGAGGGCGATAATCTAATCGTGAACGTAGGTGCGGAAAAGGGTCCCTGTGTGGCGGGATTTCACAAGAGGACAGGCAAGATGGTTTGGGGCGCAGGAGCGGAGTGGGGAGCCAGCTACGCCTCTCCTATTCCCGCAACGATACACGGCAAAAGGCGCATCTTCGTCTTTGCAGGTGGAAAGAGCCAACCCACCTCCGGAGGGCTACTGTGCATCGACCCAGCAAACGGCAAAGTAGACTTTCGCTTTCCATGGCGAGCAAGACGCTTTGAATCGGTAAACGCCTCCTCCCCTATTATCATCGGCAATCAGGTCTACATCTCTGAGTGCTACGGACCCGGCGGCGTTCTCCTAGACATTCTTCCAGACGGAACCGCCAAACAGGTCTGGACAAATCGTGTGTTAAACACCCACTTTATGACCGCTATCTACAAAGACGGCTACCTCTATGGGATAGATGGGCATGGTCCCCGAAACGCGCCTTTTGTCTGTATGGAGTGGAAGACGGGAAAAGAGATGTGGCGGATAGAGCCAGAGTGGAACGAAACACTGAAAACGGCAGACGGCGAACGAAAGCTAGCACTCTTGCCCGGTCTCGCGTCGTTTCTGTTCGTAGAGGGGCGTTGTCTCATTCTGGGGAACTACGGGCAACTAGCATGGGTGGATTTGAACCCGAAAGCCTATACGGAGCTGAGTCGCGTTTCGCTCTTCATCGCCGCAGAGACATGGAGTATGCCCGCTCTCAGTAAAGGGCTACTCTACGTGGTTCAAAACAATAAAGGCGCAGACGAAACACCTACGCGATTGCTTTGCTACGACCTGCGCGGAGCTGCAAAGTAGACAGTTACTACCCGCGCTTCAACGCCTTCGTGACCCACAACCTACCCTTCACCATACCCCATGCGAGGTTATCGACAGGGCTTCGGCGGCGACTGGCGTACTTTACCGTAACCTCTTCAAACGTTGAAAACGAATCGCAGTGCCTTTCAATACAGGCGCGAAAAGTAGCAAGGTGTTTCTCATCCCAGTGGTTATGGTGGTTACAGATAGTCCAGACCCCACCGACGCTCATATCTCTGAATTTCCACAACTGTTGTGGAACCCAAAGAACTCCTTTTTCTTCTGTGTAAGGGTAAAGAGCTAACCCGTCGCTAATGATATCTATGCCGATTTGAGGTAGGAGGCGCACTGTAGTGCGGTCAAAGGCGTGCGAAGGGGCTACCCATACACGAGTCTTCACCCCATTTTCTTTGAATATGGCAGCTCCTTTTTCTAGTTTTTCTTTTTGCTCTGCCTCCGATAGCCCCGCAAACTCACTCTGTATACCAAGCTCTAAAATACAGCCGTTAGTGATAAGGTGGCGATGCTGATACCCATGAAGCCCAATTGTCCATCCCCAAGACTGCCATACACGCACTCTCTCCCAGAAGTCCTCGCGTGGTGGGTCAACATTAAGAGCAGAGCTTTGATTATCGGGAATCACTGCTAAAAGGGGCTTGATGTTATTAGCAACCAAAATTCGCTCTATCTCCTCCCAAACACGCCAATTCATACCCGGGCAAATATCGTCAAACCTAAGGAGATAACGCGCTTTAGTCATAAGGGTGTCTCTCTAACCTTTAGTGTCTGCAACAAGATTCAAAAATGCCGATTCCGTCTGTTCGGTAAGTTTTTCGGGAGTACATTCCGAAAGAATACGAACGCGGGAGGCTTTCCCAATCTCAACACGCTCTTCTGGTTTCATCGCCAACAGAATACGCCAACGTGCCACAATCCCCTCCACATCACCAATCGGAACCACCCAGCGCGGGTCACTACGCAGATAGGCGGCATCCCCCACATCCGTCGTCACACAAGGAACTTCACAACACATCGCTTCACCCAACGCATTGGGAACCCCCTCCCCAAATGCGGAAGAGATAGTGTTTATATCTAAAGCATTGTAAACGGTGGGCATATCGTTCTGAACTCCTGCCCACACTAAACGGTCTTGCAGATCTAACTCTTTCGCCATTGTCTCCAACTCAACGCGATAGGTATCAGAGCCTCTCCCCCCAATACAGACAAAACGGACATCGGCACGCTCTTTGGCGAAAATAGCGGCAGCACGCAGAAAAGTTGGATGGTCTTTCATGGGGTCTATGCGCCCAATCTGTCCAATCAATATCTGGTCAGATGATACCCCCCACTCTGCCCTCAAAGCACTTCCCAGTGAGCGATCAGGGCGATAGAGGTCAATATCAAAACCATTCCGAATAACAGTAATCTTCTCGCCACAGTAACCCACCTTCGCATACTCATCCTTGCCTGCTTGCGAGTTTGAAATCACCAAAGAGCAGTGGTGGGAGAGGTAACGCCCCATATTTTGCAATAGAGCATGAAGCCAGTCGTACTTGTCCGGGTTCATAAACGAACTGCGTATCGAGAGAACTGTTTTGGCGCGAAACAGTTTACCCATCAAAAAAACCGCTTCGTTCGCCCCGCTATAGGCGCACACAATCTGCGGGCGAACCTCACGAAATAATTTACGGAGGCGCATAAAGAACCCGAACATATCCCAACGTCCTTTTTTGTCCATAGAGAACAGACGGACACTGGGTATCGACTGTACGCGCTCGAAGTGCCGTCCACCCGGATAGAACGTGACAACCGTTACCTCAAACTTGGACTTGTCAAGGTGCTTCACCAACTCCGCAAGTTGTGCCTCTGCACCGCCAGGTCCTAGGCTGCGTGATATAAATAATACACGTACCATGTTACACCTCTTTTTCGTCAAGGAAAGGGGGGCGAAAAACAACATCGCCCCAATCGTAGTTAAGGAGCCACTGCGTTGTGTCTCGTGGTATGTCAAACTTTATCCGTTGAAGCCCCAGTGCAAAGCGGCGATCCAGCCTTTGATTGGTGACAAAACCGAACTTCATGTATACCTCCTGCATCGCAGGAAAACTCGACACAAGCCCTATCTCTTTCCGTTGAGTACCGCTCTTGCCTGCCTCTACCACACTCAAAAGAGTACCGTAAGCGAGGGCAATCGGGTCGGTTGCATCGCATTGCGACACGACAATACGGTTGTGCTGTTCGTTAAGAATCACATAACCGATCGTCTCCTCTAAAAGCAGTAGCCGAAATACACGGTACTTCACGAAAGAGAGATTCAGGTTGTAACGCCAATTCAAATACTCCGTATCGGGGTGAAAGCGCACGGTAAAGGGAGAGGTTCGTGGTAGTAGATCTTCGGTATACGCCCTCTCTTCTCTCACCTCAAGCCCTTTCGGAGCGACGCTTCTTATTTTGTCCAAACGTTTATGAAGAGGAGGGCGCATCGCCGCCTTACACCAGCCCCACTTCGCGAGTTTGACAACAGGAGAGTCGTCGGAGTGTGTGCGATAGCGCGGATTTAAAAGGTAGGTATGCATTCCCTCAAAGTACTCCCACCTACTCTGCTTTAAAAACGCATGAGACTCATCGGAACCTCCAAACTCCATCGGAATTTGACAGCTCTTCAGCCAGTGCATAAAGAGTAGCCCGCCCGCGCCGGGCTGAAGACTATGCCAGTGGTGCCCAAACCCAACCGTAACACTGGTTTCGCCAAAAAGAAACGGCATCTTTTCTACTGCAATCATCGCTTTGACCGATTTGAAATCGTCCGTAGAAAAGTAGAGCTTCGCATGGGGCGACGTAGTGTAGTAATAGTCTGTATGAGCACGATGAAGGAGGGCAGGAACCTCCGCCGTCTTCCCCGTCTCTGCTATTAGCTCAAAGTGTTCTGGTTTATACTCAACAAGCGGCAATGTATTTTCCTTGATCGAGCGTAATGTTAGATGCCCTTCGACTCTAAATAGCGGTATATTTTCTCAAAGGAGGCAAGCCCTTCTAGGTCTTCTGGCTCAATTTCGACATTGAAGTCCTCCTCTACCGCGAATATTAGCGTGACAGAAGCCACCGAATCCCAGGGGTCGGTTCCTTCAATGCTTGCGTTTGGAATCTCTTCCAGTGGGAGAGTAGGCAACACAGCGGAGAAACATTGAATCAATTTTTCACGGGTGGTCATACGATAATCCTTGTTGTATGATAGAGGGTAGGGCTATTCTTTTGGAATTCCGATTTGCTAATTTTCAGCAGGGGCGTTGTCTCCACACTGCCCCATATGTCCAGAAACCCCTGCGCGGGGCTGTTACGTTCCGTTCTTTGGTAGTCCAAAAAGAGACACTCAACCTGTAAGTACTCGAAAAGCAGTTCAAGAGACCTATACTCAATATGTCGGGCGAAAGCACGGCAGCTCATTGCCCATGCCTGAATGTAAAGTGCGTTGCCCTCCTTGCGCCCCTGTAGTACCGCGATTTTGCCAAGTGAACCGTACTTATCGGCGTAGGAGACGGTCATCAGAAATGCGGCGGGGTCTTCTAGCATCTGCTTCCAATCTGCTTCGGTGTAGCGTTTCCCGTTCAGGTTGAACTGATTCGTCTTGTTCACGAGTTCGTGAGCGCGAGTATCAAAAGGTGCCTTTGCAAAACTGACTTGTAGCTCCGCACCCGCTTCTTTCAAAAACCCCGTGAGGTCGCTACCGCTCTCCTGTAATACGTTAAGCTCCTGCGCTTGACGCAAACTTTGCAAGCGCAGAGTGTCCTCCGCACTCAAAATGCTCTTTCCGCAAAGGTCGCGCAGTCGGGTCAGGAGTTCGAGGATAGCGGCATAGTCGTTGGTAGGAAAAAGAATACATTCGATGGCGGGATGCTTCGCCTTCACCTCCTCCAGTTCCATCGGGCTATCGTCCACAAAGACCACACTATCTGCTCCGATGTTCCACGCTTTAAGGATACGCCCAACCGATTCCGATTTCGCGTTCCAGTGAACCTCCATCGGGAAAATCTGCGCCTCTTTCAGCAAGAGGTCTTCGCGCTGAAAGGCTTCGCTCACCGCTTTGGCATCGTTTTTGCTCGCCACCGCGATTAGCGTCCCAGAGGCGGCGAGAGAGGCGAGGAGTTGTTGATAGAGTCCATGTACCTGTCCCTGCCCATCCAAATTCCATGAGACAGCATTCATGCCAATTTCGCCGATAATACCTTTCCAAAAGGTGTTATCAAGGTCGGTAATAATGCCCTTACGAGGCGTTAGGCGCGTGAGCAGGCGTGTCATCTGCTCCGCAATAACATCTGCAAAGACGACCTGATAGGGAAAGCCGTACAGTGCTTCTGACTTCACGTCTCGGCGCGTGGCAGGTGCGGCGAGTCTGTCCAGCGCGGCGGGACTGAGGATATATATCCTCCCACTCTGCGTCAGGTGTAGCGCGAAGTCGTTGATAAGCCCCTGTAGGCTCAACTCGAATCCGCTTAATTGGAAGGCAGGAGTATGGGCAACAGGAGGTAGGGCTAATGTTGGTAGGGAAAGCGCGACGGTTGTCTTCTCTGCGAGGGCGAGAATAGACTCCTGTAAACGTCCTAGGGCGAAGCGGGTTGAGGCGAGAATATCGTTAAGTTGCTCTGGTTTCCAGCCGCCGAGTTGCCGTATTCCCAAACGCGGGTCGCAGTCTGCCCACTCTAGCAAGACCGCAGTGCTGTTCCAATCCTGAGTTGCGGCACGTTGGATATTGCCAAGCAGATCACCATAAAGCCCCGATTCAACCTGAATCTGTTTAGCAGGAAGCTGTTGCTTGAGATAGGCAGTAAAAAATGTTTTTAGGTGAAGCGGCTCACAACCACAAAGAAGCCCTAAGTGATAGACCCCGCCTGCCTCCTCCTGTAGGTACTGACAGAGACGTAAGGCTTCCATCAATTTCATAGTAAAAACGATACTCCTGAATCATAATTTCGTCTTAGGGACTTACTCTGGAATAAGTCTTCCAGTTGAAAACCAGAAGCCCTCACCCCCGTCCCCTCTCCCAATTCTGG
>JAPLCR010000480.1 GCA_026392135.1 Armatimonadota bacterium | reverse complement strand
AAAACATTTCCAGCCTAGAGACACCGAAAACTATTCGGGTTAGACTATGCCTGTATCGTTCAAGAGCTCCTGAGCGCGGTTCTGATGGCGGTCAAGCGCGGTGCTAGCCCGACTTGACAAATCAAGAAAAATAGTGTACATTATTACACCTAATAACGTTCCTGATTTTAGCCTAAGAACTTCGTCACTCTGGCGATACGTTGCAAGACCGCTCTTTTACTTAAGAGAACGGCTAGCTCGTATCGCCTTTTTGTTTAGACCTGTAAGGACAAAACCATGTGCCTTAAATTCAACAACCTACTTACACAAGAGCGTAAAAACGCCGAAATGTCCCTCTATGCCCTCGCACAAGAGACTCCCATCTCAGAAGTGCGTTTGGCTCAACTGGAAGCAGGAGTGATGGAAGTCTGTGAGCGCGAACTCTATCTATTAAGTCGTGTCTTCGGCTGGGAGATGCCTTCGTTGTTCTGCGCGGCAGGGCTGGAAGAGCATCCTTTCCTCTCCTTGACTACATACTGTCAAGAGCGTTACCTTCAACTCATGGAGGTTTTGGAGCAGGTGTTTGCCGAACGCCCTTATGTGTTTCGCATTACCATAGATGAGAATGCGAAAGCAGTTACGGAAGAGGCTGTTTTTCTTGATGGCTCGTGCGGTATCCTACTCCGAAACTGCCGGAAGGAGATCCGCATTAAGCTGCCTGCATATCCGGGTGCGACGCAGTACATCACAGGTGAATCCACCATTCATGAGGCGTTTTTGGCTCCGGTTGTTACTTTTAGCAGCCTGCTCCGAACAGTGCAGTGGCTCGACGCTAAATAAGGAGAACAGCATGAACAGCGAGACTATTACCGCTCAAGAGTTGGATATGCGTGGGTGCTTGCGCTGTGAAGAGTGTGACCGCCTTTTGGCACAGTGGTCTTCACCCGATAGGGCACGGCGCACACTCCAACTGAGAGAGGGGCTTCAACAAGTTGCTCTCTGGACAAAGCCTGATACGGCTGTACGCGGCAAGTGCCGGTGTGGAGTACTCTACACCATCTATCTGCCCTAAGGCAGAGGCTTGCTCTACGCGGGGAAAGAGGAGACCTCTTTCCCCGCCAAACCCACTCAGGTGCTCTACATCAAAGCCCAAAGGTAGGCGAATTGAGTATCTCTTTCAGAGTCTGGTTTTGTAAATCACGCCCTGAAACGGGTACGGCAACGACTTCTCCGCGAGGTGATGTACGGTACAACCGCTGTATCTCCCCCTCCTTCACTGAAGTGGCAAGGCAGGGGTCTTGTGTGGAGACAATGAACGTAATGTTCGGAAACTCTTCACGCAGCCGTCCCAAAATACCATTTTTCCACGTAGGGTGCAGGTGGTTATCTAGTTCATCTATAAGAACGATAGCACTGGTTATGCCTCTGTTAAGGGCTGGGATACCGCTCAGTATTTGAAGCCTATAAATCATGTCGTAAACCATACTGATAACAGAGCGGTGTCCGCTGCAAAGCTGATGAAGAGAGAGTCCGTCTGCCTCATCTTGAGTCACACGCGTCTCTCGTATACTGATGCCACTCCCCATCTCTAAACCCAAAACAGCGTTGGGGATGAGCCGCATGGCGACATTCAGAATCTCCTCGCTATTTTGGGATACCCAGTTCCTGTCTAACAGATAGTCCTTATTCTCGAATAGATTAAAGATAGGAGAGACCTCTTGTTCAGTCTCTTGCTTTGTGCTGATATCCCTAAACGTGCCGTAAGCGACTAATAGCGGTATCGGCTCTATACCTTCTCCGCCTTGTGCAGGAGCATAAGAGCGCGAGAAGGTCGTTCCGTTAATTCTTAGCGTGAAAATACCTTTGTCTGTCTCAATCTCCACACTAGCCTTCGCTCTTCTATTATGCAAAAACTCATTAGCGGTGAGATTGAGTCTTTCGCGCTCTCTGTCCGAGATGAGTGTGAGTGCTATTGCCTGTAACACATCGGTTTTCCCTACCCCATTGTCTCCTAAAAGGAGTAGGCTAGGCTGAGAGGATATACCGGTAGAGCGTGCGTGCCTACGGAACTCATTTTGTTCAGAGGGGTTGACGTTGGCAGTTGCGTGCGGCATTTTCAGTTTCAGGTCTCTAATACCTCGAAAGTTTGTGATACTTATGTTTTGAATGCTCAGCGGTGTAGTCTTTGGGTAAATTGATTTTTTTTCTACCTGAGCGGCACTCGCTCCTGAGGGATTATAACGTTTCGCTACTTCTACACCTTTCGATTTCAACGTTTCGGATGCACGCTGAATCACGCTGTTCTCGGCGACAACACGCTCCTTCATCTCTGTTTGATAAGAGTTGTTCTTGACGCTGTGCCTGACATTATTTTCGATATAGCGTAGAAACTCTTGCCGTAACGCCCCAGCAAAGGCATGAGATAGGCTGAGCCATTGAGGAAGCCAAAAAGTCTGATCGCCCTCTCCCCCTAAACGTCCTCTGAACTCTTCAAGGGTTTGACGGCGCTCCTCCACCAACTCCTCGCGGTTAAGCTTAAAGACTTCAATAGTACTCTTGCCTCTCAACGCTCCCTCTCCTTGTTTAGGCACTACCTTTCCATCAGAGAGGAACTCTAGGTACTGATTAGGGTCGTCTTCGTAAGGAGCAAGCAGGAGAGGCTTTTCGTTTTGAGCCACCTCCCAAGGAGTCTGGATGCCAGCCCGTTGCCCCCCTATTGGAAATTGATTACTTTGACTGTTTCTACAGTGGCTACAACAGTAGTAGACATTTCTCGGTTCATTTTGAAACCAAGGGTAATCCCCCTCTTCATATAGCTTAACTTGTGGATTTATGGTATACCCCGCAGTTGTCCACAATGCGTTCACAGTAGGCACACTTATCCCAGAAGATCTCGCGGCATGGCTCCCTAAGAAACCGCACTAGCGAAGTAGAGATGCCCAGTGTCAGCGGCTGAGTACTTGTCCCCTTTACGATATGCTTAAAGTGGTCTCGCTTCTCTCCATCAAACATCGTGCGAGGATAGAGCCTTACAAGCTCATCCTCTGGGGTATCTACAAAGAAGGGCAAAAAAATCATGGTTACTCTCCCTCATCTAGGTGCTATCAAACAGATACGATTAACGGCAGTTACGTCCATTATAACACCATAACCCTAACACTTCAACACATATTAACACATAGTACTACCATAATCACCACTATTGCATGAAATATTTCCCAATATAGCTTATAAAATAGGCTAAATAGAGAAATATATTGGTGTTTAGGCGGTATACTCTACAATAGTGTAGCAGTTTTGATACTTTACACGCATAACACTAGACACAAACTGCCCCAAAACTACCTAAAAGCAGTAGGCTGTTAGTGAAGGGTATCGCTCAAGAGAGAGTAAAACAATGCCGATATGCCGTTGTGGTAAAACCCTATTTGAGGTCAACGAAAAACACCGCTACTGCGCTCACTGCGGCACTGCACACTTCGCACGTTGCCTCAACTCTGAATGTGAAGAAGACATTTTTTATCAGCAGTCTCCCTGTTGCCCTTCGTGCGGTGCGCTCTATCGCTACACAACAGCTGGCATACCTGTGCGTCAAACCTCTGTTAATACAAACAGTGCCAGCCTGTACGATCTACTGCCCGCCAGTGGAGACCCCTTTGCCGCGAAAGCCCTCTACGCTAAGTTCAACGCTGAGTATCCCTCTACCGAACCGGATCTAGAGAACTTTACACCCTTTGTAAATACCGCCTTCCACGACGCTCAAGTGCGACACAATCGGCTCTATGTTCTTAAAAACACAGGGCAAGTAGAGGTATTGAGTGCCTCCACGCTACACCCCATTCGTAGCGTTAAGGAGATGTCTCTGCCTAACTTCCCTAAATCGGGAATACGGGAAGGAGATACTGCGAGCCTGCAGGTAGGAACCTACGCTCTTCTCTTACGCTATCAAAGTCAAGTATACGGCTATCATGCCGGGAGTGGAGAGCCTCTCTTTCAACTCTCCGGTGAGGATTTCCAGAGTTTCTCCGTTGTTCTAAATCAGGAGTGCCTGCTTCTTGTGGGGAGTACAAACCGAGAGCAGAGGGCATATCTCTACCGCCTTTCTGACCTGTGTCAGAAGCGCAAACAGCCTCTGCGAGAAGAGATACTAGCACCTTCTCCCGCAACCGCGCACCTTCCGCCAAACCGTAGCATTCTGCCCCACTACAAGGGCTTCTATGTCTTTGCCCAAAACGGCACACTCTATCACATTGAGGTAGATGGAAAGATAAGCGATCTACCTATTCCCTCGCAAACATACATTCAAGCATGGGGTATTGGCGACGATTATGGCGCAGTCCTCTTTCATCCAGATGCAGCCAAACGCAAGACAGGCAGTGACTACCAGATTCTTACCTTTCCTGTGGGCAGTAGTTTCGATGGCAAGAGGCAGATACCGATTAGTTGGAAGCCTCATGAACAACTACGTTCCCTAGTTCTAGAAGATGACCACTTCTACACACTTGACAAAGATCTCAATCTACTGTGGCTGCATAGAGATACACCAAATGATACGAGGCACAAAGACAGCCAACTTCAAGGAGCGGAAGGGAGAGATATAGAGTTAATGTCCATACCCTACGGCAATAAACCCTATGTTCTCTTCCACTCCGTAGGAACAACGAGGCAGAGGCACTACTTCGCTTGGGGGCGGCCTCCCCTTAAAGAGATGCGCTTTATACCCAATGTCTTTCCCGGAGTTCAAAGAAGAGTACGACCTCTCTACTCTGCCAACCGCCTCCTGCTTGTGAATATGGACAGTGGGTCTATTCAAACCAAAACGCTACCCACCCTGTAAGAAGCACGCCACTATGCCAAAACAGTATCTAAGGATAATCCTATATTGGCGACTACTTCTCGGTGTAGCATCAGGGTTTCTGATGACAAGCCTTGTCACCCTTTGCACGGCGGATACACCCGAACAAGAGCAGTACAAGCTCTACAACACCCTTCTCACAAAACCGCTCGGCAAAGATATAAACCCCTGCAAATACCCTCTACACCTTGTTTTAATGCTAGACACAGCGGAAGGTATGCGCGGAACTGCTCAGAAAGATGTTCAGTGGGCACTCAGCAAAATAGGAACTGACTTTCTTACCACTAAAGACAGGCTTACTCTCTACAACTTCGATACAGAGGTTCATCTGGAGCCGGGAGAGGTGAAAACGTTTGGCGACGCAGATAAGTTTGGAGGACTACTTAGCACTCTCCTCTCAAAAAGCAAAAAGCCTGCACTCGACATCTATTATCAGGCACGGCACGACCTTATTCGACAGGCGAACCTCTTTAAGGCGAATGACAAGAGCCACCTCATAGTAGCTATCCTGATAACCCATAAAATCTATGGCAAAAACGGCTTTGCCAGACAGGAAATAGATAGCCGATTTGAACGGCTCTACCAACAAGAGCTCACCAAGTTCTTAAAAGGTAGCGGTGAGATGCAACGAGCGGAGGTCGTGCGAAAAGGAGAGAACCAGCCGGAAATCCAAACCGATGTCTTATGGGCAGTAGAGGGAGATGCAAAACACAAACAGAGCGGCGCGGTAGCCCGTTATAAAGCCCTAATCGTTACGGCAAGCCTGCCCGCTACCACGAAGAGGGCTTCCCCCAAAGTTGCCCTCTATGCACTGATGTTACTGTGCGGAGGGATGCTATCAGGATGCTACTGGTACGTGCGTAATCAGCTACAAAGCCCTATCACTATCAAGACAAGCTTGGGACGTACTGTAGAGCGCACCATTACATGGGAACAGCGCGAAATCCACATATACGCCTGTGAAACCAGTGCCTCGCCTAAAAACCCTAGCGACATCTATCTGCCGGTATATATCAAAGAGCAGGGCGATGCCCTTACCCCCAAGCACCTTCTCACACTCTCGCTCAAAAAAGGGGTTACGGGAGAGTGGAGGCTCAAAAAAGTGTCCTCAGAGGTCTCCCTCGTCAATGAAGCTAAGCACACAGACTATATGGTCACCGACATTCCTTATCGAAAACAGACCCGCCTCAACCTCGAACTCCGCAATGGAATGGAGGTAGAGATGGACTTCACACCGGGGCGTGAAGTAAGTACTACACTCTTCAACGTA
>JAPLCR010000075.1 GCA_026392135.1 Armatimonadota bacterium | reverse complement strand
TTGCATGGCTTCGATAACTGCCCAGACAGCCTCGAAGCCTTGCTCATAGATAGATGGGAACTCTTCACGGGTTAGCATAGTTCTATTCTCGGAGACTTTCTAACCGAATCCTACTCTTTTCATAGGGTGAGTAGTTACCCCGACAAGATACTTTTGATACGCTCAATGACCGCTTTAGGCTGATAGGGTTTTACCAGAACTCCTTTGATATTGGGAGGCAATGTCTCCTCCTCAAAACTGTCGTCTCCTGTCGCGAGAAGGACAGGAATAGTGGGGTTGAGGTCGTAAATCTTCTGAGCAAGCATAATGCCCGATATATCGGGCATCTGCAAATCGGTAAGGACGAGGTCAATCTTCACCTCGTTTTGAGTCAATATGTGGTAGGCATCCATACCATTTTTTGCCGTGAATAGGTTATACCCACGGAGCATCAAAATCTCTTGCAGCATCTCCAACAAAATAGGCATATCGTCTACTAAAAGAAGAGTGGCACTACTACCCGTCATGGGGTCACTCATTTTAAGAACCTTCCCTGTTCAAAGCAAATTATTAAGAGAACAAAACTACCTAAGAGGGTTCCCTCCAGTAGAAACCTACTGTAGCACTTTTTCGCGCTAATCTCAAGGAGATGGGGAGAGGTTTCTCCGCCTTTCGAGATATATTTTGCCCCTTTGCTATCTCATTATCGGAGCGAACGAGTACATTATTAGGCTAAAACTCCCTACACACAGAACAAAACCTACAAATTTCATCCTGTTCTCGCCCACAGGTAGGAATCCCCCTTTAGGCTGTCCAAAGTAGCATAGGAGAATAACTCAAAATGACCATAGTTCCGCAAGAAGTCTGTTGGGAGCGGCTACTGCCGCAGGAGTTTCGCGTTCGCATGGAGAGTCTGCCCGTCGTCTTTCTACCGCTCGGCACAGTAGAGTGGCATGGAGAGCATAACGCACTCGGCTTAGACTCGATTAAGGCGCACAGCCTCTGTATTCAAGCCGCACAAAGGGTGGGAGGAGGCGTGGTACACCCCCCGCTCTACGGCGGCATGGGCGGACTAAACAAACCCGCAACAGTGGTAATGGAGCCAGAACTCGCGTGGGAGAACTATCTGCTTCGCCCTTGGCTAGAGCAACTCTGCTACGAATTCTATCGACAGGGCTTTCGTGCTATCGTTATGCTCACAGGGCACTATGGACACAATCAGCAGATAGTTGTGCGAGAGACCGCGGTGCGAATGACCGAACGCCTACAAATTCCAGTACTCGGCACACCCGAATACTGGTTAGCGCACGACATAGGCTACCTAGGCGACCATGCTGGTATTGGCGAAACCTCCCTGCTCTGGCACCTTCACCCCGATTTAGTAAAAATTGAACGCCTGAAGCAAGACCCTGAATACGGTGCAACTCCCGATATTGAAGAGGGATCCTCCCCCGAGTTAGGGCAAAAATACGCACAGTGCATCACTGAAAGGTTGGCGTGCCTTGTACGAGCTATGCCAAAATGGACAGAAGAGACGCGAGAAGCCTTTGCTCATTCGGAGAGGGCTTTAGTACAGGCACAAGTAAAGGGATGGCGGAACAACAGCGCATGGGCAGCATGGCAGAATATCGGGCGCAAAAACCTTACACAGTATGGCAGACTTCTTGTAGAGGAAGAGTTCGCTAGCATAGAGGCTTTGGCGAAAGAGCTTCTATGAGGAGCTTTAGTTAGAAAAAGGAGAACTATTATGGCAATAGCAGAGACAGAGAGAATAGAGCTTCCTCGGCTACTAGACGAGGCGCAGGTGCAGTTTTTCGTTGAGCAAGGGTATCTCATCTACCCCGATCTAATAACACCTACTGAACTCGAAGAGTTGAAGCAAGACCTTGTCAAGCTAGCACGAGGCGGCTATCCGTGCGAATCCATACAGCCCGTCGCGGAAGAGTTAAACGATGACGGGGTACTACAGCAAATTCTATGTATTCACCAACCTCACTACATTAGCCCCGTGATGGAAAAGTATGTACGGCATCCTAAAATCTGCGGGATGCTAAGCCAGATAACGGCGGCGCACCTGACATGGTGGGATGGAAGCGTGAAATGTATGCAGTCTATGGCATTTGTGAAGCCCCCGCAGTTTCAAGGGCAGGCGTGGCATCAGGACGAGATATACATTCCAACTCGCGACCGTTCGCTGATTGGGGCATGGATAGCGATAGACGACGCTACCATCGAAAATGGCTGCCTGTGGGTGATACCCGGCTCCCATAAAAAAGGTTATCTCTACCCTCAAAAGGCACATGGCAATCCCGACGAATTCGATTTCGGACAGGAGAGCTATGGGTTCGACGAATCGGAGGCGGTTCATGTCGAGGTCAAAGCGGGCACACTGGTCTTCTTCAACGGCTACCTACTCCACCACTCCTTCAAAAACCGAAGCGAAGTCTATCGGCGTGTCCTTGTAAATCACTACTGCAACGCATGGTCGCTTCTCCCATGGAGCCTACGTGAAGGAGAGTATATCGCAATGGCAGACAGAAGGTGTGTCATTCCCGTATCCGGGATAGACCCCTATCAGTGGAAAGGTTACGAGAACCCACCAAATCAGGTCTACCTTCGCACCTGCAAAGCTACTGAGGAGAAAAAAGCGAAATAGAGCATTCACAAATTCTGGGGTACGGACTATCGAGAGGGTAGAACCAAACACAAAACAGCTGCTCTTTCATCCCCTTTCCGAAACGGGGATGAAAGAGCAGTAACACCTACGAGCGGCGCGACTGATCACGCAAGGCGCGTACCCGCTCCGTATTCTGCACAACTGCCTCTTTTGCATCATATATATGCGCGTCTACCGCAGACATCCCAAGCTTAGAATCGGGAGTGTCAATCAATCCCAACTTATCCAGCTCCAGCGAGGCGGAGCGCAACGCATCCATAAAGCCGGGATCACTCTCTCCGCCCTCACGAATCTCAGTGAGCATAGAGAATTGCCAAGGAGTTGCGCCTACAACAAACTGTTTACCATGCACCTCAACAAGGTGAATAAAAGTGTTATTGCCAGTGGGAAGCGACTCCACGAGGCGTATATTCGTACCCGCTTGCTCCTCAGCCCGTTTTACCGAGGCTTTAGAAAACAGGCTACTCCAGATACTAGCCTTTTTAGGCGGCACGGCACTCTGCTTCGCAAGTTGACGCGCAAGCGGAGTATCTCCCTTTTGAACATAGCGTTTCAATAGTGTAATTCCTCCCAAAAGCACACCGACCACAACCAAAAAGGCTAATACCAGCTGTACCAAGCCCCCATTGGTTACAGGAGGGTTCTCACGAGGCTGTACAAGGTCAGGCTTCGTGTTCTTAAATAGGCTGTCGTTAGGAGAAGCGTCTACAGGCTTTGCGGTGGGTACTATTGCTACAGGCTTCCCTGCCTCTGCCTTATTCATGTTAGTGCTTGGCAGAGTCGTGCCCGCTACGGAAGTCTTAGTTTCTGTTTTAACAACAGGGTTCGGGGATGCGATCTTAGGTGTAGGGGTTGTAGGCATTCCGCCTTGTGCTACCTGCGTTTTACCTACTACTGGTGCTGCCGAAGTACTTTTTGTGGGTGGGAGGCTAGTAATCGGTGATTTTTTGAGCGCGGAAGTCTCCAAAGTGGGTGAAGCGGTCTTCAGTGCGATTTCCGCCTGTTTCCGCCTCGCTTTTTGAGCAACTTGGTTCGCTTTAGCCTGTGTGTTCTTGGCTCTGTTAAGTGCCGCTTGCTGATTTTTCATTGCAAGAGCACGCTTATTCGCCAATGCAAGTTGCCGCACCTTTTGCCGTGCAACAGTCTGTTGTCTACGCCGCTGAGCAGTAGCCAAACGCCCTCGTTTTGCCGTACTGCCTACAACACGTTGGCGGCGAGAGGTCGCTTTTTTTTTGTTGGACACAGCACGGTCAGGAAGGTCAGTTACAGAAAGAATGGTCGCACTCGGCGGTGGAGGATCTGAACTGCGTTGCGCCCAAACCATTTCAGGCACAATCAGAGTAAGGACTAGCCCTACCCATGCACCCCAAGCTGGTCTGACGGCACGTAAAGTCATGCCCTTGCCCTCAGTCCCATTGCACGCTCAGAAGGACTAATAATCTCTGTAAGTCGAATACCAAAGTTATCTTCAATCACGACAACCTCCCCTTTTGCAATCAATCGCCCATTCACCAGAACATCTACTGGTTCACCTGCCACACGATCTAGCTCGATGATAGAGCCGGCGGCGAGTTCAAGCACATCTTTAATCAACATACGAACACGCCCCAATTCTACCGTGACATCGAGGGAAATGTCTAGTATTAAATCCACTCCCCGCCCCATATTTGAATCTTGCCCCGACATACTCAACGGCGCAAAGGAGGTACCGTTCTGCCCTCGTGACTGAGTAGGGGTCATCTTCCCCATCTGCTCAAGTTCACCTAACATCCCTACAATACTCTCTTCATCCAGAAATTCCTCTTTTTGTGCCGAAATTTCAGAGGAATCATCGGGAAGCACTGAGTACATAAACTGAGGCGTAAACATTAACTGAAGGCTAGTATCAATAATATCGGGGATAGAGACAATGACGTGTGTCCGAATTGCGACCTCTTCCATCGCATAAACGGGAGGAAGAACTAGCTCTCCCATCGCAACTGAGCAGTTCTCGATGTCAATAGTCTCACCTGCCATATTGCCCAATGCCAACGCCATACCGCGCACAATGCTCGTCGCAGTCGCTCAAAGATTCCAAATCTACGTCATTGAGGTCTCCCCCTGATAAGTTCACAAACCGCTGAACACACTCTGTCGGTAGAAGCACCATACAGTCGGTTTTGTCCGGAGACTGAAGATTGAAAGTCGCAAAAAGGGCGGTAGGAGGCGAGTTCAGAATATCTTGTATCCGAACCGTCTCCGTCTCTGTTGCCTCTAACGCAATAGATTTGTCCACATTCTCAGAGAGCGTCAACCCAATGGTCGCGCTCAACTGATTGATGAACTCAGTGAACCTACTCAACTGCAAAAGGGAAATCTCAGACATACCTTCACTCCTAACCTTACCCCTACCTACTCGTAGAGGTCAGCATTTCTAATTTTAATCTCAGAGCTCTCATACTCCGGGGCGACTTTGGTGACATGAACAGCAAGCTTTTTGCCCTGAATGCCCGGTCTGCCCCGAAACTTTACCTTTTTGCCCACCAGAACCTCAATCTCCTCACTATGTTTCCGGTTCAGGATTAGGGTATCCCCTACCTTCCAATCCAGCATCTCATCAACGGTACAGGAGGTTCGCCCCAAATGCGCTGTCAGAGGCAGAGAGGTCTTTTCAAGGCGTTTGGCAAGAATGGCGGCATACTTACCCGCGCTCTTACGTGCATTCCCAGAAAACCAACGCTGTGCGCTCAACTTAGAGGTGATAGGCTTCAAAACAAGATAAGGGATACAGACGCTCATCGCCCCACGCATATCTCCCACCTTAATCTCAAAGAGAATGAATACCACTACATCGTTGGGAGGCACTATCTGCACAAACTGACTCTGCGTCTCAAGCCGCTCTCGCTTGGCAGTAAACTGAGCAACCCCTTCCCATGCAGTCTGGAAATCTGTTAATGCCCTGTTCACTATCCCCTCTGTTAAAGCACGCTCAATGTCTGTGAGGATATTGCCCACTTTACTCGATACACCAGGTCCCCCCAGTAGCCTATCCATCATCGAAAACAGAATGCTCATCTCCATCTCCATAATAGCCTGACCGGAAAGAGGAGACATACTAAAAACGTTAATCACGCTACTCGTAAGCGAACGCATAAACTCATCGTAGGGAGTCTGCTCCACGGAGACTAAATCCACATGAACAGGGACGCGCAAATAAGAGGAGAGTGACGAGGAGAAGAGGCGTGCAAAGGTCTCATGCAACATATGAAAGGTACGCATCTGGTCTTTCGCAAACTTATCAGGGCGGCGAAAGTCGTAGGCTTCATAGTTGACCAGTGCCTTAACAAATCTATTTGTAGAAGAGTATGCCGTCAGAGACTTAGACGAGGTACTCTTTTGAGAAGAGACCTCATCTCCGTTATCTGAAAGGGATGAGAGCAGTGCCTCTATTTCTGCTTGTGACAGGATGTCTGACACTAGAACTACCTCGTGTTTCAATCAATAGGCGAGAAGAGAGCGACAGAAGGCAAAAAGCGAAATGAGGTGGCTGTACAGAGGCAAAAACACCAGAGGACAGACCACGCGAAGTCACGGCTCATGCCAGAAAGACTGTCCCTACTCATTATCGGCGCGAAACGGTGGAATACTCAGGGCGAGCATTCGCTTTTTATCAGGCATCCCATTCTGCCAAGAATAGGGGTAGAATAGAGGGTAATAATGAGAGGTGAAAACAGTTCACAATGTGGGGACTTTCCTTACTAGCTATTATTGGTCTAGTAATCTGGGCGGGAGTGATTCTATGGGGCGTACTTACCATTGCCTACATATCTACCCACCCGCCCCGTTACCGTACCGACAGCAACCCTGCCGCTTTCGACGCGCAGTACGAAGAGGTACTTTTTCCATCTCGTGATGGCGTAATGTTGTCGGGCTGGCTTGTTCCTGCCGAAAACCCGAAAGGCGCAATAGTCCTGTGTCATGGCATGAACTCCCATAGAGGGGATATGCTAAACTGGGCAGCCCCACTCTGGAGAGCGGGCTTCACCCTTCTCCTTTTCGACTTTCGTGCCTTCGGGAAGAGCGAAGGTGACCTCTCAACAGCAGGCTTCTTAGAGCAAGGCGATGTGCAGGGGGCGGTAGACTACTTTCAATCGCGCCCAGAATTAGCGACACTCTCCGTCGGAGTGTTTGGCTTCTCTATGGGAGGTGCTACCGCCATTCTCACCACCGCAAAAGACCTACGTATCGTCGCTTGTGCCACACTAGGGGCTTATGCTACTGTAGAAGGTGCTATGCTCCAAAGATGCAAACGACACTTCGGACGGCTAGCACGCCCCGCACAGTGGAGTATGATGCTACTAGGTAGATGGTTAGGATGGTTCTACGTCGAGCCAGAAGAGATAACACCAGTCTCCTCCGCTTCACAGATTGCGCCGCGCCCCTGCCTCCTCCTACATGGTACCGAAGATAGAATTGTCCCCTCCCACCACGCTCACGATGTCGCCGTTGCAATTGGGGATTCGGCAGAAATACGCTATCTCCCCAACTCTAGTCACAGCAAACTCGACCCGCAAAGCAGAGAGGTCGCACAACACACACTCACCGAGTTTTTCATCAAAGCCCTCGAACAGCCTTCTTCCAAACCAGAAACAAAATAGGGTAGCTACCGCGCCCACCACTACCTCCCCTCCGTCTGACCTAGACAAGGGAGGAGATAGTACGCCAAAGTAGCCGTCAAAGAGCTACTCTCCCCCTGAACTCCTAAAGAGCGAACGGAATCTACAGAAGTTATGTTATAATGCTTTAAGAGGCGCAATTTCATGTCTCTACTCCCCATAACAGGATACAGTCCACTTTTACCAAAGGGCTACTCATGCGAATATGCTCAAATCGTCATATCCTCTATCTATCCCTACTACTCTCTCTTATAATCAGCCTTTACGGATGTGGTTCTGGTAGTGCAGTCTCAACTCTGGCTACGGGAGGCGGTACAGGTGTAAAACGCTCTGTAAAACCGGAGGACTTTGGTGCAGTAGGCGATGGCGTAACCGATGACATAGCCGCGTTTCTGAAAGCAGTGCATTCCCACCAAGACATAGTCCTTACTACAGGCAGGGTCTACATCATCAGCGGCGGCATCGACCTAGAGCCAGGGCAAAAACTCAACGGCAATCATGCGACCCTCAAGAGGGCAGCGCAGCCTGCCTCTGTCTCTACAAACACCCCTATTACACTATACAGAACAAAACAGATCGTCACAAACACACCGCCTACCGGCTATAGAGTTGGGATGAACCTTGCATTCAGTCAAGGAGAGCAGCCCAAACTTGTCCAACGGACAAACCTCGCTACAAACACCTCAGAGACACGAATAGCCGCTATTCAAGACAACATAATAACCCTCGAAAGCCCACCCAACCTCTCCTTCTCAGGGAAAACTGATATTCATGTCTCATACGCCACCGTGCGCTTAGACGAAGGCTGTAGCGTCTACGACCTAATTATAGATGGCAATAGGGATAACTGGTACTGGGGACGATGGGAAATCACCCAAGAGATACTTATCACAGGAAGCCACTGCATTGTACAAAACTGCCAAATCCAGTATGCACCGGGCGAAGGCATCATTGTGTATGGTACCGGCAACGCAGTACGAGACACAAAGATAAACGACGTAAACGGTAACGGAGTCCACCTCACTACCTGTAATCACACGATTATAGACAACGTGCAGGTCTCGAATACCAACTCCGTACTCGCACTAGGGCATCAAGACGGCGGTATCATCGCCTCAGATATAGTAGATGACACCTACATTTCGCGCTGTCAAGTATCCAACAGTCTTACCGGAATAGGTTCGTTTGACTACTCCGGTAATAGCAATAACACCTTCACAAACAACTCAATTTACAACTGTAAGATAGGCATCGACATCAAGAAAGGTGCAACCAACAGCATCGTATTGGGCAACCGCATCTATAACTGCGGCTCGCGCACAGGCGGTATCAACCTCAGAGCAGAAGTGACGGGCGGCGCACAAGTGATAGGAAACCAGTGTTACAACTGCGGCATCCTCGTCACCTCCGACTTTAATACCAGTGATAACACTCCGTCTGCCGTTCAGTGCGCTTACAATCATGTCGAAAATGGAGATATCTTTGTAGGTAGTATCAACAAGTCAAGCGTCGCGCAAAATACAATAACCGCCGGTAATATGCAAATCTCCCAACACTGTGATAATCTGGATATAAGCGGTAACACCATTGACAATACAGGCGATACCATCCTCACGGGAATACGTGTAGATGGAAGCGGTATCACCCATCTCACAATACAGGGAAATACCATAACAGGAGGAGGCACAGGGATCTCCTTTGGTACCTCCCCAAATCAGTCGAACATCACGCTTAGGAACAATAAATGTAATGCCCAAAAGACCTTTGGCATATTCGGGCAGAACAGCACAGACGTGCAGTCGGGAGCAGTTCAAGGAAATCAGATACTCAATACCCTCCCCAATGCAGATAACTGGGAGGGCATTCTAATCAAATGTCCCCTCTTTACCATTGGACAAAACCGGGTGAGTAGCTCAGAAGGATTGACTGCCACGAACGGTATTCGTGTGCTGAACGCTCCTATCGTAATAGATGGTAATCAGGTACTCGGTCTCTACACTATCTCCGCTATTCGCATCGTAGCGGGTTGTGTTGGCGCAGTGGTAGAAAACAATATCGTGACCAAGCCTATTTTCGATCAAGGAGCCGGAACAGTACTCATCAACAACACCGTCGTCCCGCCGTAGTGCGAAGGTGACTGTCAGAACGGAACAGAATGTTACTTGCCCTAGATGTAGGAAATACGAATATCGTGGCAGGCATCTATCAAGGTACGGAGCGGCTAGTAACATGGCGTTTCGACACAGTGCGCTCGGCAACCCCCGAAGCCCTTGCAGAAAACCTGCTCCCCGCACTCGCGAAGTATCCACCAGCGGAAATCGCCATCGCCAGCGTAGTTCCCCCTCTCGAAGAGGCTCTCCGCCTCTGCTGTCAGCAACTATTAGGCTACTCTCCCCTCTTTGTTCGCTCCGAATGCGAATCAGGAATACGCCTCCACTACTCCCCTCCCGCATCGCTCGGTGTAGACAGACTCTGCAATGTGGTAGGATGCGTGGAAAAGTACGGATATCCCGCCATTGTCATCGATTTTGGGACAGCCACCAAACTTGAAGCGGTTGCGGAAAACGGAGACTACCTAGGCGGGGCAATACTGCCGGGTATCGGTGTTTCGATAGAGGCTCTCTTGTCAAGAGCGGCTCGGCTTTTTGAGATTGAGTGGAAAATACCAGAGAGGGCGATTGGACACAGTAGCGAAGAGGCACTACAAAGCGGCTTTGTCTACGGGTTCGCGGGGCAGGCAGAGTATCTTATTCAGAAATTTCGCGAGGAGATGGGATGTCGGGCGCAGGTTATTGCGACAGGCGGTCATGCCCCGCAAATCGCGCCCGCCTGCCCCTCTATTGATGTTTTGGATCCCTTCCTCACGCTAGACGGACTATGCCACCTCTATGCCCGCCAGAAGGGTTAAAAGGGGCTATGGGCTTTTACGCGAGTAGGTGTCAAGCGGGGCTGTCGAAGTCAGGTATTCTGTCTGTCATAATGGGATACTCATCCTCCTCATCGGTAAAAGGGTCATTATCAAGTACTGACTTCCACTCTTCTTTACCGAACGTCTGCGGATAGGGCGCGTCATCAAATGCGCTCATGAGGAGTATCTCATTCTCAGTGGTCAAAAGTATCATATTCCTATAGCGACGTGAACGTCCGAAGGTTCTCACTGATAAGACACCCATAAGTATATGCCGTTCTCTGTTTCGATAACCTGCCCTGCTTTACACGTGTTCACACTTAGAATACGGCTCAACTTGTGGTCATATTTTTTAATATGCACCGTTGACACCGCTTCCTCATTTGAAATGGATAACGACAAACTGTAGCAAGCACCGTCTATAGTCTGTACATACAGGTGTGTCAGGATATTATACGTATATTGGACTTCTTGTTTCAACACGCCGTGTTTTACATATAGGGTATCAAGCAAGTAGTCCAAATTTATCTCGTGAGAACCAATCTTGGTTAACACGTTTTGCTCTTCGTACCTACTTCTATCTGTCTTTTCATGCTGTGTTTTAATGAGTGTTGGTGCGTTCTGTGATGGGTAGTTTACAATATCATAGTCTAGCCATCCCGTTCTAAGAGATTTTGGCGCGACATATTCTAATGGAGCAAGCGAACCCCCGAAATCCTCAATAGCGGCATACAAGCCATCCTGCCCACAGGAGGCTTTAACGGTTCCATAGCGGGCGGATGCACTAAGGCATGGAGCGTCATGTCTCCTATTCAAACGCTCTACAAAATCATGCTTGTTTACGCCTATATGCGAAGAGTATAACCCTGCATCCGTTCCTAAATATAGCGTATTGTTATATATTTCC
>JAPLCR010000114.1 GCA_026392135.1 Armatimonadota bacterium | reverse complement strand
TCTATTTCAGCCCCTTCACCTACCCAGACACCATGTCCTCGGTGCGTTGTTTCGTCTGCTACGCGCACACGGGTCTGCCTATCCATAACGTTATACTGTGCTTCACGATACTGACTCAAGTTACCCACATCACACCAGTAATCGTCGTCCATCACATAGCCGTAGATGGGTTTGCCTTCAGTCAATATCTGTGGGAAGATATGCTGACTCCAGTCGTAGCTCTTGCCCATCTCCATATACTGTAGTATCTCTGGCTCCAGAATATACATCCCGGTATTCACAGTGTCAGAGAAGACTTCGCCCCATGAGGGCTTTTCGAGGAAGCGGCGAATGTGACCGTTATCATCCGTTATCACCACGCCGAACTCAAGTGGATTAGGCACATGAGAGAGAACTATTGTGACGAGGCTCTTTTTCTCTTCATGGTAGCGTATGCACTTTTCGAGGTCTATGTCAGTTAGCGCATCCCCACTAATAATAAGAAAAGTATCGTCTTTCAGATACTCCTCTGCCTGCTTCACGCTTCCTGCTGTACCCAGTGGAGTCTCTTCCACCGAGTAGTACATTTTAACCCCCCAGTCCGAGCCATCTCCAAAATAGCCTTCGATTTCGTCGGCAAGGTAGTGTAGGGTCACAATGATCTCGGTGATGCCATGGTCTTTCAGAAGCAAAACAATATGCTCCATGATAGGTACGTTAAGCACCGGAACCAGCGGCTTAGGTTTATGTGAGGTAAGAGGGCGTAGGCGTGTACCTTCGCCCCCAGCCATAATGACGGCTTTCATAATCTATTGAATCTCCCGTTCTAAGAGGTTTCCTCAGCGTAATTTCAAAAACAAAAGAGAGGCTTACTAGAACGCGCTGCGGCGTGAATCGTTCCTTCTTATAACTTCGCGTGGTCTACGTAAAGGTTTTGCTCCGCTGGGAGGCGTGTAGGCAAAATCCTTCACGCTCAACTTCGCACTCAAGTTGATGTCCGAAAGAGTGTTGGTCTGAGTCAATCGTACATTATTCGTACTCGGTACAGGGTAGGAAGCGCGGTAGAAAAGGTGGTCTTTCTGTCCAATGTAGTAGGTCATCACGCGTGCCGCAACACCGTCGCGGGGGTTAGCATTAAACGTTATCACATCACAGGGAACGCTTCCAACCTTATCCACCCCTTTATAGACAGGTATGCCCCGTTTGAGGAGATCTACTCCACCAAAAAAACCATCTACCTCCGCCTCCCACTCTCCTGAAAACTCTTGGGGCTTAGGGTCGAGTCTATCCTTGCGATAGGTACTATTCTCTCCGAAATAGGTGATATATTCGGCTCCATTAGAGGCGTAGACCCGTTCTATCTTTTTGTGGTCTGGTGTTTCGCCAGTAATACGAACGCGGATATAGTTCGCCTTCATTACGGCGATAGTCCCGATCAAAGTCAACTTAAAAGGTTGGTCAGGGGCTACAGTGGTCTGTGTGAACTTTGCTGTCATCGCCTGAGCCGAGTTAAGCTTGACGAGGGCTTCGCGCATTATCTTTTCGCCCTTCGCATCCGCAACAGCCTGTGAAGCACTTCCAAAAGCCATCAAAATGCTACCTACCGCTATCCCTACCGTCTGCATGATTTTCAATAGTCTACTCCTTCCCTTCAACAACTGCCTCTTGTTCCGTCAACCCCACTCCGTCGTAAATTTCGTGCAATGGAATCGCAATGCCCACGCTCTCCACTAGCAATGTACCGTCAAGCCCCGTATAGACGGTATACCTGACACTATCCCAACCGCCCTCCCCAGTACGACGAAAAGCTTCTACCCGCGCCGTATCTTGATAGACTAGAAAATACTCTTGAAGGGTCTCTATCTGCCTATAGTGATGGTACTTCTTTACACGGTCATGCCGCTCGGTAGAGGGAGAGAGAACCTCGAATATCGCCACAGTGTTAAGAAGCGCGTTCTCTGCACCCAGTTTGGGCTTGCCGCAGTAGATGCCAATATCGGGGTAGAATATCGGCGCGTCGTCTTTGGCGCGTATCTTTTGAGAACTGGTGAAGCCCCTGCATGGTTTCCCCTTCAAACGATTTCTAACCTCTCCTGAGAGATTGACGACGATATGGTTATGGTCGAAACTAGCACCCGACATATCGCGTATCACGCACCCCGCGTATTCGCTCTCAATATCGTCCAGAGCGTATATCACGCCATCAACGTATTCGTGTCGCCCCTCTTGCCTCATCTCCCATGCGAGAAACTCGTCCATCGTAATAGGTTGCGCTTGCACGCGAACATTACTCATGGTTTTATCTCCTGTGCATCTCCTGATTGCGTTATCTCCTGATAGCGGTTCAACGCCCCCCATGCCAGCAGTAGCCCTCCGCAAAGCCCCATCATCGCCCCTATCTCTCCTGAAGTGTTTCGCAAGGCGAACAGTAACGCTCCTAAGCCAGCGACACCCTGTAACACAGCAAGAATCGAACGGTTTTGAGGAGTAGAGTCCCACAATAAGAAGAGGTTACACGCCGCCCCACAACCCAGCATCCAGCCCCACTGAGGAAGGTCGAACCCGCGCTTTTCAAGGTACTGCTCTGTTACCAAAAAAACCTGTGCGCCCGGGGGAAGTGCTACGGGTTCCCTCTTCCAAACACAGAAAAGACTGACAGCCAAGAGTGCCATTCCAGTAAGCAACAGCGCATCAGTGCGCGAGAGAAAACGACGTTCGATAAGAGGAGACTCAGGATCTAATGGTGAGGGGGGCATTATAGTTAAGCTCACTCCGTTGTTCAGTAACCATATATCATAATACTCTATATCGCCGTGTAATTCCTACTGTTTGACGGAGTTATCCTCTCCTGTTTTACAACGCTTTCAGGAACCTCTTTTTT
>JAPLCR010000453.1 GCA_026392135.1 Armatimonadota bacterium | reverse complement strand
TATCGAGGACGCTGGAAAGAGGCGATGGCAGAACTCCATGCCACCAACAACTTCCCAGAGTTCACAGGCAAACTCTGCCCCGCACCCTGTGAGGCGGCGTGTGTTTTGGGAATCAACCAAGACCCCGTTACCATTAAGCGCGTCGAAGAGACCATAGTAATGCGGGCATGGGAGGAGGGCTGGATTAAGCCGGAGCCTCCCGAAACCCTCACAGGAAAGAGCGTCGCTGTTGTAGGAAGTGGTCCCGCAGGGCTTGCCGCCGCGCAACAGCTCGCACGTGCCGGACACGCGGTCACACTCTTTGAGCGGGATGACAAGATTGGCGGACTGCTTCGATACGGTATCCCCGATTTCAAAATGGAGAAGTGGGTAATTGACCGCAGAATCGCACAGATGGAAGCGGAGGGTGTGGTCTTCCGAACAAGTACGAATGTAGGCGTAGATGTTACCGCACAGGAGTTGAAGGAGCAGTTCGACGCAGTAGTCCTCTCTGGCGGCTCTACTATTCCGCGTGACCTTCCTGCGCCGGGGCGCGAACTGGATGGGGTCGTTTTCGCAATGGACTACCTACCGCAACAGAACCGCAAGGTAGCTGGTAGCTGGGACGAAGGCAAATCGCAAATATCGGCAGAAGGCAAGCGTGTGGTGATTATTGGCGGAGGTGATACGGGGGCAGACTGCTTGGGAACCGCTATCAGGCAGGGCGCGACAGAAATTCATCAGTTCGAGATAATGCCGAAACCGCCTACCGAACGTGATGCAACGATGCCCTGGCCCAACTATCCCATGATATACCGAACCTCTTCTGCCCACGAGGAAGGTGGAACGCGCGAGTTCGCCGTCAACACCAAAGAGTTTTTGGGCAAAAACGGTAAGCTGACAGGACTTCGCGCCGTGCGGATTGAGTTCCAAACAGGCGAAGACGGGCGACGCAAGATGGTGGAGGTTCCTGATAGCGATTTTGTTCTGGAAGTAGAACTCGTTCTGCTCGCGATGGGCTTTGTTCATCCTCAGCAGGCAGGGCTACTGAATAGCCTCGGCGTAGAGTATGACGGGCGCGGTAATGTGAAAGCCGACACAAAAGAGTATGCAACCAACGTTGAGGGGGTCTACGCTTGCGGTGATATGCGGCGCGGGCAGTCCCTCATTGTCTGGGCGATTGCGGAGGGGCGAGAGTGTGCCCGTAGCGTTGACCTGTTTCTGATGGGCAAGACCGAACTACCGCTTGCGGGTGCAAATCGCCCTGTAATACTGGCAAGCGTAAGATAGACGAAATATAGGTGTGATTGGAGAGAAGTATGTACAAATCCTCCCTGCTCCTTCTGGCGTTGGCAGTGTCGCTAACAGCAGGAATACCCGCGACGGCAAACAAGCCCACCGCAAAAATGCCTCAAGAGTCTGCTGTGCAAAACAAAGATGTTGCGAGGGCAGATGTTACGAACCGCGTGGCGTTCTACTCTGCATGGGATGAGGAGTACCTCTACCTTTTTGTACAGGTCAACAAGCCCGTATTAACGGGTAAGAACGACAAACCCTTCTCCAATCCAATAGAGGACGACGCAGTCGTCTTTTCCGTGCAAACTGATAACGACCACAAGTCTACGGGGCGCACTGCAAAGACCTTCTCCCTCGCTATCAGTGCCAAGGGCGGAACCCAACTCTATCAAGGGGAGGGGGCTACCCCTC
>JAPLCR010000466.1 GCA_026392135.1 Armatimonadota bacterium | reverse complement strand
TTCAAATTCCACTCGGTGCGTTGATACCGCAACGCATCGTAAACCTGATACCCGCCTGCAAAAACCTCGGCGTGACACACATTACAAACGGCTGTTATCGTCTGCATCCGGTAGAGTGGAATATCGGCGAATCGGCAGGACTACTCGCTCTCTACTGCGTACAGCGTGTAACCTCACCCCGCGCCGTCCGAAACACGCCCTCACTATTAGAAGACTTTCAGAAATGGATACAGGCGCAAGGAGTCGAAACTGAGTGGCTCCAAACGCGCCCACTGTAAGGATACGCTAATGCCAAACCTACCCGATGGAACGGGGCTTATCGCGCTAGACGCATGGCTCGAACCGTTCGCGCCCGCTCTCAAAGCGCGTTACCAACACTACCTCAACCGCAAAGCAATGCTAGAAGAGCATGGCGGGTTACTGGGGCAGATTAGTCAAGGACACCACTACTTCGGCTTGAATAGGGGTGAAGGCTACGGAACACAGGGAGTCTGGTATCGGGAGTGGGCACCGGAGGCGAACTATCTCGCCTTGATTGGCGACTTTAATAGTTGGGACAGAGGCGCGAACCCGTTGACTCGTGATGAGTGGGGCGTGTGGTCGCTTTTTCTACCGGATAGCGAATACAAAAACCGACTTACCCACGGTAGCCACATCAAAGTGGACGTCTACGGAAACAACGGAGCGCATGACCGTATACCCGCCTACTGCCGCCGCGTCGTACAAGAGGCGGATACCACGCACTTTGTAGGGCAGTACTGGCACCCCCCCGCCTTCCATTGGAACAGCCCAATTCCTCAACTACAAGGAGGGTTCCGAATCTACGAGGCGCATATTGGGATGGCGCAGGAGGAGGGCAAAGTAGGCTCGTTTGCAGAGTTCACCGCGAATATCCTGCCCCGTATCGCAGAGTTAGGCTACAACGCCATACAGCTCATGGCGGTTATGGAACACCCCTACTACGGCTCGTTCGGCTACCACGTCTCAAACTTCTTCGCTGTCTCTTCGCGATTCGGAACGCCTGAAGAGTTGAAATCCCTAATTGACACGGCGCATAAGTTGGGGATTCGCGTTATCATGGACATTGTACACTCACACTCTGTTAAGAATCTGAACGAGGGGTTAAACCACTTCGACGGAACCGACCACCAGTACTTTCACGCCCCCCCGCGCGGCGAACATCCTGCATGGGACTCCCTCTGCTTCGACTACGCAAAGTACGAGGTGTTGCGCCTCCTACTCTCCAATGTCCGCTACTGGTTAGAGGAGTTCCATTTCGACGGCTTCCGCTTCGACGGCGTTACAAGTATGCTCTATCTCGACCATGGGCTGAACCGCGTCTTCACCTCCTACGCCGACTACATCAGCGAAAACACTGATACGGATAGCCTAGCCTATCTCATGCTTGCCAACGACCTCGCGCACCTAGTCGCTCCCCACGCTATCACAATCGCGGAGGATGTATCTGGTATGCCGGGCATGGCGCGTCCAACACCGGAAGGCGGGGTAGGATTCGACTATCGCCTTGCGATGGGCGTTCCTGACTTCTGGATTAAAACTATCAAAGAGTTGGCTGATGAAGAGTGGGACTTATCCGACATCTTCCACACTCTCCTAAACCGAAGGGCGCACGAAAAGCATATCGGCTACGTAGAGTCGCACGACCAAGCCCTTGTAGGCGATAAGACCCTCGCGTTTCAGCTAATGGACAGAGAGATGTACGAAAACATGGGGCTATTCCACCCTAGCCCTCTCGTAGACCGAGGTGTCGCGCTGCACAAGATGATACGCCTACTCACTTTTTCACTTGCAGGCGAGGGCTACCTGAGCTTTATGGGAAACGAGTTCGGACATCCCGACTGGATAGATTTCCCCCGTGAGGGCAACGGCTTTTCCTATCAGTACGCCCGTCGCCAATGGTCTCTAGTCGATAATTCCGCTCTACGTTATGCAGGGCTAAACCGTTTCGATAAGGCTATGCTCGCCCTAGACCGCGAATACAACCTGTTAGAAGATCCCTTCATAGAGCAGTTGGCGATATGGAGCAACGAAAAGGCACTCGTCTATCGCCGAGGCTCGCTCGTCTTCGCGTTCAATTTCCACCCCGATAACTCCATCAATGGCTGGCGTATCCCCGTCCCGGATAGTGCGGACTACCGTGTAATTCTTGAAACGGATGCCTCCCTGTTTAGTGGACATGGACGTGTTGAAGAGGGCGTTACCTACCCGCTACAGGAGGAGTCGACCTTCAATCGCCAACAGAGCGTACAAATTTACCTACCCAGCCGCACAGCGCAAGTTCTGGCTCCAATAAAGAGTTAATAACGCCCTTCCGTAATCGCACGCAAAAGTGGTAGAATATGCTATGCCTGACCACTCTAACAGGGAACTCTAGCCGTGCTTCCTGCGTAGAAGTCACTAACAAAACATTTTTGAACAACACCCACTCTGTTGCACAGTCGTTCGATATAATAAGGAGATAGATTCATGAGTAGCGCTCTGGCGGTTGCAACCGCCGATTTTGAGACCACTGTTCTCAAGTCCGATTTACCCGTCCTCGTAGATTTCTGGGCGGTATGGTGTGGACCTTGCCGTGCAATTGCACCTACCGTAGACGCAATCGCTGCCGAATACGATGGACGCGCCAAAGTTTTCAAGGTCAACGTGGATGACGAACCCGCCATCGCCGAAAAATACAATATTATGTCCATCCCCACCCTCCTAGTCTTCAAAGAGGGTAAAGTAGTGGAGCAGATAGTCGGCTCAGTACCCAAGCAAGTTATCGCAAGCAAACTCGACAAGGCTCTCTAATAGTCGCTGTCTATGTAGTTCGCCCTCATGAAACCGAGGTTTCATGAGGGCGAACTTGTTTTTCACGCGGACTAAGAGTACCTTGTCGAGTTTGCCTAGCCGAACCAGCATCTCCAGATGCGACGCTTGGCGATTAAGTGCCTCCACATCAGGATGATCGGAGTTCTCCGCTTCGTGTAACGCCTTAACGCTAGCACCCATAGCCTGCTCCGCAACTCCATGAGAGGCGAAAAAAGTCGCCGGCTCTGAGTATAACCATGCACGATATGCGGGGTTTTGTACATTTGGAAGCAGAATAGTTATCCGCTTCGCAATATCTT
>JAPLCR010000337.1 GCA_026392135.1 Armatimonadota bacterium | reverse complement strand
TCACCTCCACCTGATAGTACAGTTTTGGAGAGGCGGTAGCAGAGAGGGTTAATCCACACAGAAGCCATATTCCAAGTAAAAGCCTTTTGATAGTACGGTACATTAAATTGCTTTCTATAAAGGGGTTGTGCCCCTCTGTTTCGGTGTGAATCGGGGGATTTCCTGCTTCTCTCAATAAGCAGGGTGAGGGAAAAGAAAAGAAAAACGCGATTGCTCTTCAGGCAGGACGTAGAATAGTCGTTTCTTGACTCTCTAGCACTGCAAATCGAGTATACTTTTCAACATACAAGCCTCGTTAAAGGGATACTGCTCTGATGCCCTCTTCGTTACTGTTAGGTGTTGTTACGATTATCAGCATTCTACTTCTCTCCGCATCTCTCGGACTGCGCGTTCTGCTCCTCAGTAGGTCTAACCTCCGAACACTTCAGGGGTGGGAGAAACCCGTACTGGTCACTGCGCTTGGTTTAGGCTGTTGGCAGGTTCTTCCGTTCGCCCTTTTTACGCTACACTGGGGGCACCCCTATCAGATCCGTATCGCGACCGCTCTCGCAGCCCTCCTTTTGCTTCCTGATGTGTGCCGCGTGTTGCGCTCAGCAAAGCGATACCTAGCCACGCTAAGGGGAGGAGACAGGTCTCAAAAGGTGTTCGTCGGGCTACTCTGTCTACTGCTCACCACTATTTTTCTGCGCTCTCTGCTCCCCGCCATAGATGGCGATGTCTCATCCTATCATCTTCCATCCGTTATGCGGTATATGCAGGCAGGTGGTTTTATCTATCTTCCGACGCTCACACCCACAAACTGGCCCCTCGCCCTACAGCTACTCTATGCACCTCTCCTCGCTTTTCACCCAGAGGCTCCAACGAGCACTCTTCTCTACTTATGCGGTATTTTGACGTTGGGAGTAATGGCACTGTGGGCACATAGGCTCATCGGAAAGCATGGCGCAATTGGGGCGATAGGGCTGTATCTGGTAATAGATGGGTTTTCGTATCAGGGGTTCTGGTATCAGATGTCCAGCTCTATGATAGACTTAGGGCTAACCCTCTTTACAACCTGCGCGGTGTATTCACTCTACCGTGCAAAAGCGGGAAGCAGAGAGGAGGAGGCTGACTGGGTACGCCTCTCTGCCGTGTTTGCGGGGTTGGCAGGAACGACAAAGCTGACAGGAATCTGGGTGATTGCCTCACTATGTCTGGTTCTCTGCGTGGTTCTGTATCGAGAGAGGATATCCATCGCTCATATTCTGAAAAGCGTGTTTCGTTATGCGGCTATCGCCCTCTGCTTCGTGTTGCCTTGGTTTGTTAAAACGTGGGTGTTAACAGGAAACCCCCTCTACCCGATGTTCTACCGCCTCTTTGGAGGCAGAGAGTGGACAGCAGAGGGGTGGGCTTTATACCAACGCTCGCATCTGATATGGAATACTCCGGCGGGGATGATGCCCACCCCTCAGGTTCTGGCGCAGACTCACCTGAAGATAGCGGCGGTAGGGACACTGCTAGGGCTTCTACTTATGGTGTCTAGCCGAAAGAAACCCTACGCCGTGCCCGCCATGTTTGCATCTGCGTTCCTTATCTGTATCTCGGTGGGCAATTTCTTTCACCTACGCTTTTTAATGCCTGCGTTCCCGTCAATTATGGTCTGTTTGGCGTGCCTATTTCTTCGCTTCCCCAAGTTCTACTCTGTTGTATTGCCCCTGCTCTCCCTGTTCGTCGTTCTCCAAAAAGCGGTTATTCCTACCGCTCGTTTTGCACCTACTGCTCTTGAAATGGTGACCAAATTGGAGACTCGACGGGAGGCATTTCGCGCAAGCTTCCAGTTTGATATGGCAGAATACATCAACTCTAAGCTCTCATCTGAGGCACGTGTGCTATTAGGTTGTTATGACTACGCCCCCCTGCTCTATCATGTGGAAGGACTCTGGCCCGAACTGCAAGACTCAATCCACTACGACTCGCACGTGAGACTGACAGCCGACCTCAAGCGTTTGAACGTGCAGTACCTCCTGTTAAACCCCACCTATCCCGACTGGTGTTCGGGGAGCCACAGTTGCCGTGAGCGTTTGGCGCGGGAGATACCTCCTCTGATGGAAGTCGCACAGAAATACGGAAGCCCTCTGCACACGGCAAAGGGCTTTACGCTCTATAGGCTGAATTTTACCCCCTAATGGCGGAGACAAACGCGGTGAGGAGAGGCGGGATGCGTCCTTGAAGCGCGGCGCGTTCCGGTTGAAAGAGCGTGCCTACGAAGAAGGGGTGCCCCTCTAGTTCCACCGCTCTTATGTTACCTTGCGCGTCCTCCGCGCTCACCCGTAGCGAACTGCTAAACAGTCGCTCCTGAAACTCTGGGTTCAAGCCGTACCGACAGCGGTACCCTTCTGTTGCCTCCAAGCTTCCGTAAGCGTTGGCGATAAGCGTTCCCTCGCGAAGGCGTACCCTGTCCGTTACCTCGACCATAGCGCACTCAAGCGGAGAGATAATGGGTAGAGGTGAGTCGGGAGAGCTTTCGGCGTGGTCGGCTTCGTTCCATCCTAGCACACTACGTGCATATTCGATAATGGCGTGCTGGCAACCTCCACAGGTTCCCAGAAACGGCAGACGGTTCTCACGAGCGTAGTGTACCGCTATCAATGCCCCTTCCATACTTCGATAGGGGCTTGCAGGAACGCACCACACCCCTTGGTAGGAGGCGAGGGTATCTTCTCTTGTAATGGATTCAGTAGGTATCCACTCTGCGTGTATCGGAAGGGAGTGCAATTCGGAAAGGAGCGCGAAAGCGCGAGGTATCGCCTGATGCGCGATGACTTCGGGGTTATAGTCACCTACAAGGGCGATACGTAGCGGGGTTTTCATCAGTGCCTCTCAACTACCACTGCGTGCGCGTACGCCACTCCTCTGCCTCTTCGTCGTGACGGCTTATCTCTTCTGGTGTAGCAACGGGAGTGCGGAAGGTCTGTGCCTCTATGTCGTCCAGCCGCTTCTGCTCTTGCAGGTCGTCTATATGCGGAACTGCGGCGCAGATGCCAAGCAGGGTTCCTACCAGAATCATGGCGCGATAGTTGGCGAAGGCAAGGTCGTACTTCCCATACATAACGAGCATGAGAAACGCGCCGATGCCATAGATACCTAGCACTTGCAGTTTGGGATCGCGAACGGTCTTGAGCATTTGCGGTCCCCAAATCATTACGGAGGCGAAGAACATCCAGAAGCAGAAGAACCCGGGGTGTCCCAAGCGCATCCATATCCACAAGATACCGTTATGAGGCAGAATACGCGCAAAAACATCGTTGCGTCCGTACTGCTCCCATATAGTAATATACTCCCTGCCGTATCCGTATCCTATCCAAGGATTCAGGTCACGGGTAAATTTCAGGTTTGCATTTTCGGCAAGGCGATAGTAGTCCGAGCTTGCGTCGCGGTCACTAGGGTCGAACTGAGAGCGAATTGCGCGGGCTGGTAATGCCCACACCCCTTTGCCGTTCCACGCAATGGGGGTGTATATCATCATAACGAATCCAAGTACGCCCATTATCGTCATGAGTTGCTTGCGCTTCTCTTTCATCATTACGGCACACATCACCATCGTTATAGGCATTGCGAGTAGGAGCGCGGCAATACTTGCGCGTCGCCCGTTCGCCAAAACGGTAGTAATACAGGTCGGCACAAAGAGGAGCATAGTGCGCCGAAGCCCGACATCCATCTTACCAATACCCATGAGCAGAGCCGCCAGCACTACCATATTCATCAAGAGGCTGTCTTCATGACGCAAAACACCCTCGTCCGCTGTGACGTTTGGATTCCCAATAAAGTTGCGCGTTCCGACGACGCTCTTGAGGGCAATACCTATTGTCATTGCCCACAAAAGCTTCATCACCGACTCTCTATCCGTAAAGATATTCGTCGCCATAAGGTAGGCGAGGTAGAAATAGACCTGCGCCCGTAACTCCCACAAAACGAAGGTATGGTCGCCCCCGTTCGCCATTCCATTTACTCCGCCCCACATCGCAATAATCATATAGGCAGTAAGCCAAGGGAAGAATAACCCTTTGCGTATCTTGAGCTTGCGCCGCATTATCTCTTGTATTCCCCAAGAGAGTCCCGTTGCGACTATAATGGCTTCCCCCATGTTAAACTGTATTGAACCGAGGGCGTGTGTATTAAGGTAGTTGTAACCTATGGTGCTTACATTCCAAAAAACGGGGACAACGGTAAAAGGGTCTGGCTCCGTCTCTTTAGGAGACTGCACAAAGACACACGCGCAGAAGATAAGGAGGTACATACCTATCTTGGGGTTGTGCCAAATCGCGATGGGTATCGCAAGAACAAGAAAGAGGGTGATGGAGAGAATAGGCGCAAAGGCGGCTTTCTCTGGAAGAAAGATTCCTATCCCAACATAGATGCCGAAAGAGACAAGCAGCAGCCCCAAAAGAAGCAACACAAGCCAGTCGCTCCGTAAGTCTCGGCGAAGCGTGTACTCTTGAGTGCTCTCTATTATGGGACGACGCATGGGTGCGAAACCTCTCTCGTGCGTTTGACCAAACTCGCCTACTTACAACGCAAAAGCGTAATTGAGTAGGGTGGTAAGGTTATCTGTAGTTTCCCATTCTGTATCTCTTTAGCGGGAAGCAACGGTACTATTTTCGGCACTTCTTCACTATATCGGTAGACCTCTGCGCTACTCAACCTCGTCTTCGATTTCAAATGAAGTGTTATCTTGCCTGTATCTGCAACGGTTTTATTGATGAGCATGACGGTAGTATGCCCCGTCTTCTTATCAAGGCTAGCAAAAACAGAGATACGCCCCGCATCACTCGAGCCAGCATAAAGCGCGGTGTCGCCAAAGCCGTGACCTTTCCCGTCGGCGTTACGGTACATCTTGTAGGCAAGAAATCCGGGTGAACCGATAGGCGGTGATGTCCAGTAACACGCCATATCTACGCGCTCCCGCGCAAAAATCCCAAGAACTTCCGCAATAGCAAGCCCTCCGTTGATATGTGTATCTGCACCCCAGTTCCACTCTGTAATTGCGAGTTTGGTTCCGGGGTAGTGTTTTTGAATCCACTGCCGCATACGCGGAATGAGTTGGATATTTGTACCTATCCAAGACTCATCGCTATAGGTTTCATCCCAAAGAGAGCGAGTACTTCGGAGTCGTAGGGCGTTGGTATCTGCACCCGTTTTCCCTTCATAGAGTCCTGCTCCCTGTGGGTAGTAGTGAATATCCAGAAAGTCGAGAGTGCGCCGCCCCCCTGTCTTATCTTTACGGGAGACCTCCTGCAAAAACCACGCGAGAAAAGGCATATCGCCGTGTGCCTTGCGGTCAGCGTGAGTCGCAAAGTTATCTTTCCCACGGTCTTTTGCAGAGAAGAAGTAACCCGTCCATCCCCACGACACAGGTCCCAAAATCTGCGCGGTGGAGTCTACGTCCTTGACCGAAGTAGCACTCGCAAGGAACCTTTCTAGAATATCTTGATAGCCCATGCGTACTGGGTGCATATCGGTATGTGTAGAGTCCCACAAATCAGGTTCGTTATCCATAGCGTAGAACTTTACTCCCCCCGCATCTGCTTTGCCATACCTCTTCGTCAAGTGAGACACCCACTCGTCTTGATAGACCACATCGTCTGTTAGGTCGGGCGGGTCTGAAAAGGGCTTGCCCTTGCGTGGTAGAGATTGTATAGAGACACGTTTACGGTTTGCGGTAGGGTCGTAGCCCGGTATCGCGCTTGCCCCCAGCGTAATGGCATCGCCTCCCCCCGAAGGAACACCCTTCGACTCTACACTCTGGTCGTCATTACGAGCAACCCATCCCATAGTGGGTATCGTCAGGAGTGTGTCTGCTCCCGCCGCCTTCACCTCATTGATGGTTTTGTCGGCGACACTAGAGGGGCGGTGGTATTCGGGCGCAGCCGCTCCATAGTTTCCGTTGCGGAAAGACCAGTCACGCGCAGAGTTCCAGGCATTCCCCAACTCCCAGTTATAGCGTGTAGTAGCGTTTCCTCCCCAACGAGAGAGCGGGGTTTTGAGTTCGGAGAAATGTTCTGGAGTGTGGTGTGCTATTCCGTAAATGTAAGGGCTAATCTCACCAAGCTCTTTGTTTGCATCGACCTCCATAGCGACCTCTATTATCTGAGGCTTCTGCTTTTGGCGGACGAAGCGGATATCGCCCAAGTAGACTGGGGCTTGGGGCTTTCCTGTCGCGTCTTGAATACAGATTCCGTTAATGCTATCCACGCCAAACAGGCTCAGGGGAACCGTCGCCGTAACGAACTTACCTGCCAGAATCCGCTTTCCGGGCAGGTAGTCGGCTAAATCAAGCTTTTTCCCGAACTTGTCTCGTGTGTCTGTGACGCAAAGGGTGAGCTTTTGCCCTCCTGTACCTGCACCGGAGATGGCGAGGGTGAGAGCAGTGAAGTTTTTGAGGGCAAGGGTGGGGGTGTGAAAGTACAGTGCCTTGAATTCGGTGGGAACCAGCCGTGCTGTAGGCTTGCTTTGATATAGAGAGGTCTGGTCAGCAAGGTTATGCTCCGCCCACGACCAGTCTTGCCAGTCCCCCTTTAAGCCGCCGTCGTAGATCACCATATCGTTATCGGTAGGCGGCTGTGCGGCGGTTCTAAAAGGTTTTCCGCCCCACAAGGCTAATGTGACTAATCCGAGTACAATAAAAAGGATGGACACAGTAGATCGAGTTCGGTTAGCATGGTCACTATTCATAAGTAGGCATACCCTCTTTTTCAGAATAAGAACTAAAACATACCCTTGCAAAGAAGAGAGCGTGAGGAGGAAACGATTGGATATATCGATGTATCGCCTTAAAAGCCGAGTTGTCTACATTCCTATCTGTTGACGCTGTGTCTGCTCGACCTGTTCTACACGCCGATCTATTCGCTGAAGAGCCGAATCGAAGCTCATGTCGTACTGCGTTGCAGTGTCGCGGAGGCTACTCAGTTCATCGCGCAAAGTACGCACCTCCTCCCGTAGAGCGATCAGTTCACTGCTGTTCTGCACCGAAGTCTGTTGACCAGCACGAAGCTGGGCTATCTCCACACGTGAACGCGCCATCGTCTCGAAAATCTTGACGACAGCACCACCCCCTCCAAAAATCAGAAAGACAACGAGTGCCCCGATCCACTCCGAATCCGCTAAAGGCAACGAAAAGAAAAGAGAATCCACGCCTAACCTCCCGGTGGTAAAGACTGCCAGCTTGGCGCATTTCCAGAGACCACGCCGCTCCATACGCTCCAAAGACGAATCGAAACTCATATCGTACTGGGTCGCTGTGTCACGGAGGGCTTGTATCTCGGCGCGAACCGCATCTAGTTGGGCTTGCACCTGCTGATTCACGACAATTTCACGCTGTAGGCGTAGCTCCGTCATCTTGCGCCGATGGTGAGTCCATATCAGTGTGAATGGTATCGAAAGCAGTATAAGGGGCAACCCAATAAACATACATAGAATGGCGAAAATAGGTGTTGACTCGGGCAATGTTATTTTCCTATCGTAATGTTTTGGGGGTCTTCTTGGGCGGACGTATTGGCACGCCCCTCTACCGAAAGCATTCGCCGCTCCATACGTTGGAGGGCAGTATCAAAACTGATGTCGTACTGCATACTCGTATGTATCAAAACTGATGTCGTACTGCATACTCGTATCCCGTAGAGAGCGTACCTCTTCGCGTAGTGCGTTCAGTTCTGCACGTACATTGTCATCTACGCCGCCACGTAGCTGTATCTGCATCTCCAGTACTTTACGCTTATGAGTTGTCCATATAGCGACAATGGGTATTGCCAAGCCGCCGGAAATCGCTATTATAGGTATCAACAGTGCTGGGTCCATCTGTACCTCGTTCTCTCTAAATCCTCAAAAAAGCGGCTATCGCCCGATATTTACTGAGTTGCTGTTTTCGCCCGATATTTGATTGACGCGCTGTTCTACGCTTCCAATACGCCTGTCCATATTCTGGAGAGCGGTGTCGAAACTGATGTCGTACTGCATACTCGTATCCCGCAGAGAGCGAATCTCATCCCGCATGGCACTCAGTTNNNNCTCAGTTCGCCACGCAGGTTCGAGTCGGTATCTCCTCGCATACGCAGTTGTAGCTCCAGCATTTTACGTTTATGAGATGTCCATATGCTCATACCTGGAAGCATGACAAAAAGCCCCATGCAGGTAAGCACTGCTGCAAATTCTCCCATAGAAAAAATCCCCCTCTCTCTACTGCCCAATGCCTATTTTTTGCGATTCCCCCGGCTCGACCAGATTCACGCGCCGCTCCATAGCGGACATTCTCTGCTCCATGCGTTGGAGAGCAGTGTCGAAACTCAGGTCGTACTGCATACTCGTATCGCGTAGGGCACGAATCTCTTCACGCATGGCTTGCAACGCGGCTTCGGTAGACGCATCGCCCTGTTTGCCCTGCTGAAGGCGTAACTTCACGATGTTCTTATGGTGTTCCGTCAGAATCGCGGTAAACCCTAAAGCCCCAATCATTCCAGTAAAAATAACTATTACAGTTGCGCCGCCGTTCATGGGCTTCCCCTTCTCATTATGAAATTGAGCGCGTTATTGCCAAAGCGTCCTTCAAGTCGAGCGAACCTGCGTAGAGGGCTTTTCCGATAATCACTGCGTCTACGTTGGACGCGCCTTCTCGCTCTAACTCCACTAAGTCCTCAATGTCTTTACGGTTGGTTACTCCGCCGGAAGCCGTCACTGCAAGGTGAGGAACGCAGGCGGCAATCTCCTTTAGCACCGTCAGGTTGACCCCCTGCAGCATACCGTCTCGCGCAATATCGGTAAAGATAAAGCGTTTTGCGCCCAAAAGCCCCATGCGAACCACGAAATCCGTCGCCTTCTCTCCACTCTCCTCCTGCCACCCCTGTACCGCCACAATACCATTACGAGCGTCTACACCAATGGCTACACTATTTCCGTATTTGGAGAGAATGTTTTCGCTAAGTTCTGCATTAAGGGCGGCGGTAGTCCCTACCACTGCGCGAGCCACCCCTAACTCCACCAGCTCCCGAACGCTTTCCAGAGTGCGAACACCGCCGCCGAACTGTACGGGTAGCCCGACTTCCGTCACAATACGCGTAAGAACAGCGCGGTTCAGAGGGTTGGGTCGCCCCTCTTTCGCGCCGTCGAGGTCGACAATGTGCAACCACTCCGCCCCCGCATCACGCCACTGGCGTGCAATAAGCAGGGGGTCTTCTGAATAGGTCGTTACGGCATCAAAGCGTCCTTGATTCAGGCGGACGCATCGTCCCTCTTTGAGGTCAATAGCAGGATAAAGTATCACAGTCGGGTATACAAGGCTCCTTTTTGAAATTCGACCTAACCCCCGTCCCCTTCCCGGAACGGGAAGGGGTGGCTCCAACTTTGGCGGGATGACGAATTCTGGGCGGCTCCGCTAGGTCAAAACGCAATACCCAACCGCCCCGTCTCCTTCTGCGCGGCAGAAGTTCCCCCTTCCCGCGTCGGGAAGGGGGTTAGGTCTTAACTACACCAACGCGCACGCCACGCTTGAAGCATGAGAACTTTCCATAGGGCACTATCCCAGTTGTAGGTTCCGGTGAGGTGTTCGTCCCAACGGCGACGCACCAACGCGACATCGAACAGCCCTTCGGAAGCGAGATGGTCGCTATTCAGGAGGTCTTCCGCCCAGTCGCGCAGATCGGTTCTTAACCAGTCACCGATGGGAATAGCGAAGCCCGATTTCGGGCGCTCCAGCAGTTCGGCGGGCAGGTGTTTCTGAAATATCTGACGCAGAATCCACTTGCCTTTGCCGTCTCGCACTTTGTGGTGGAAGGGGAGTGTCCAAGCAAACTCCACGATACGATGATCGAGGAGGGGAACTCGCGACTCAAGGCTAACGCCCATGCTAGCGCGGTCAACTTTGGTCAAAATATCGTCATGGAGATAGGACAGAGTGTCGTATATCATCATCCGCTCTATAAAGTTGGCGACATCCACATCTCCTATCTCTATGCCTCGCACTGGCTCGTGGAATCCCTGTAGCAGGTCGTCCGCTCTCTGCACTTTCGCATCTGCATAGGCGAAGTCTTCCGGTGCTTTCACAATAAGGAAGGGAGCTAATTTTTTTAGTTTATGCCCAATGGGACCCTCTTTACCAGAGAGTTTCCCCAGGCTAGAGAAGGACTGAAAACGTTTGTCCAGCGTAGCGACATCCTGCTTCATTATCCAGTTATGAATACTCCGCCGCACGCCAAAGGGCAGTTTTCCGATATAACCCCACAGTTTTTGCGAGAAGAGATAACGCTGATACCCGCCGAAAAGTTCGTCGCCGCCATCCCCTGAGAGGGTCACCGTAACGCTCTGCCGCGCTAGGCGCGAAACCAGAAAGGTAGGAATTTGCGAAGCGTCCGCAAAAGGCTCGTCGTACATATCGGGAAGCAGTTTGATAACGCTCTGCGACTCCTGCGGGGTTACGATAAGCTCTGTGTGGTCGGTTCCAAGGTGTTTCGCAACGATCGCTGCCGCATCTGCTTCGTTATACTTTGCCTCCTTAAAACCGATAGTAAACGTCTTTACAGGTTTAGAACTCTGCGCCTGCATAAGCGCGACGACGGTGGAGGAGTCTATCCCGCCTGACAAAAACGCGCCGAGCGGCACGTCTGAGAGCATCTGCATCTTCACTGAGCTTTTCAGAAGGCTCTCTAGCGCGGAGACCGCCTCCTGCTCTGATCCGCGAAACATATTACGCCGCCCTGCATTCACCACGTCGCGGAGCGACCAGAACGGAGTAGGATTGCTCCGCTCGGCGGCGGCATTGAGTTCGAGAATGTGTCCCGGAGGCAGTTTTCGCAAAGATTTGAATATCGTGTTTGGCGCGGGGATATAGCCGTACAGAAGGAAGTCTTGTACCGACTCTGAATCCAACTCCGTTCCGTATTTGCGAAATTCGGGATAGGCATGGAGGGGCTTGATTTCAGAGGAGTAGACGAAACTGTCTCCTGCCCAGCCGTAGTAGAGCGGCTTTATGCCAACATGATCACGCCCTAGTGAAAGGCGACGCTCTTTCGCATCCCACACAGCGTAGGCGAACATCCCATTAAAACGCTCTGTTGCGCGACGCACGCCCCACTCCTCCATAGCCGCCAGCATAACTTCGGTATCAGAGTGCCCTCGGAAGGTATGCCCCGTTTTAAGTAGCTCCTCGCGGATTTCGGGGGCGTTATATATCTCCCCATTAAACGTGATGGTAAAACGCTCGCTCTCCGAACGCATAGGCTGATGCCCCATTGGGGTAAGGTCTACAATAGCAAGGCGGCGAAATCCCAGACCCACACCTGCACTGGGTTCTACCCAAAGACCTTCGTCATCGGGACCACGAAGTGCCATACGGTGACACATATCACCTAGTATCTCATGTGCTTCGCCTAAAGCAATGCCTTTACCATTCCAAAAACCAGTAATACCGCACATTCAGTCCTACTCCTTTTCCCTCCATAGGGCAACGTAGAGGATATACTGCATACAAAATTTGTTATTTTGTTATATAGTATTATAGCACCCCCTCTCAACTCTCAAAGATGTTTTCCCAAACTCACAGGCTCAAAAAAGACGCAGAGAGGAAGGAATTTTCGATTGTAGAGAGAATTTTAGGGTATGAGCGATCTATTGCTAAAAAGAGTACGTGTAAAAATGGAGTTGAGGGTTCATTTTATGGAAAGACTGTTGTGTAATTTTGATTCATTTGGTATTATTATAGTAACAGATAGAGTAGTCTGTAGTCTTCGTAATTACCCGCCTGCCAGATAAACTTATCAGGCAGTAATGTGTTGCGTTGTGATTGAGGTATTGCCATGATAGCTAGCCGAACGTTATGTAGCATTTTTCTACTTCTACTCTGTGCAGACTGCTCCAGTCTTGCACAACGCTCCCCTATGTCTTCCCCGCCAAATAAAAAGCTGATTCAGCGCGTTATTGAAATCACCAATCGTGAGCGAGTGAAGCAGGGGCTTCCTCCCCTCAAACGCCACGATGTTCTTTGCGAAGCCGCACACTGGATGGCGAAGGATATGGCGGATAACCGCTACTTTGCCCATCAAGACAAACAGGGTAGAACCCTAGGGCTTCGCCTAAAGGACTTTGGGTACGCACAGCTACGCTCTGTAGGAGAGAATATCGCTGCAGGGCAAGAGGAGCCGAAAGAGGTAGTGGCAGAGTGGATTAGAAGCCCAGGACACCGCGCAAACCTTTTTGGCACGACCTACCGTGAAATTGGAGTTGGGTATGTCGCTACTCCTAAAGGCGAGTATGAGTCCTACTGGGTGCAGGATTTTGGGATGCGTTCGCGAATCTATCCTGTCGTTATCAACGAAGAACACGCGGAGACTGATACCTCCAAAGTACACCTCTACATCTATGGTGAAGGGTGGGCGGAGAAGATGCGTATCAGCAACGACAAAGAACACTGGTCTGCATGGGAACCCTACGTCGCAGAAAAAGAGTGGGAACTTGAACCCGGCGAAGGTAAGCGTACCGTCTATGTGGAGTTGAAAAACGAAGATAACGTTACGCAGTTGTCCGAAGACACTATCGAGTTCGTAGCAAAAGACGAGGGTGCGAACTCTCCTCCCAAAATCGGAATGAACACGGTCAAGCCTAAGCCCATCACGCCGGACGAACCAAAGCCCGTTAAACCGGTGAAGGGTACAGATGATACGGAGAAGAGACCTGAGCCACCCCCTGTAAAGCCAGAAGAACCACCGAAAAAAGAGCCGGTGAAGATGGAAGATCCGCCTAAGAAGGAAGAGCCGAAGAAAGAGGAGCCTCCCAAAAAGGAAGAGCCGCCTAAAAAAGAGCCTCCCAAAAAGGAAGATCCGCCTAAAAAAGAGCCTCCCAAAAAGGAAGAGCCACCTAAGAAAGAGCCTGTTCCAGACTGTTAGGTCATTCCAAGAGTCGACTTCGCCTTTTAATAGTGTAGCTATTTTAAAGTTATGCAGGTTGGCTTTGGACAGGTGTTTCGCAAAAATCATGCCCTCACGTACTTACGGTGTATGTGAGGGCTAAAATTCGACTTCCCCGCAAATATCGGGACAACTCTAAAAAGGAGACATCTCACCGTGTCTAACACCTCTGCAACTCTCACGATTGACGAAACAATCTCTCTCGCCGACCTAAAGCCCTTACCCGAAAGAGTGTTAGGGCGCATCGGGCGAAATATCCCTATCGTTGGCTTCGGAACAGCACCGCTAGGAAGCGATAATACAACCCCCGAAGAGGCGACACGTATACTTGACTATGCCATGAATCAGGGTGTTCTCTATCTCGATACTGCCCCTGTCTATGGTGACCCTAACAGCAAGTACGGTAATGCCGAGATGAAACTCAAAGAGATTCTAAAGACACGCAGAGCAGAGGCATTTCTGGTCACGAAGGCGAACTCTGGGCGACAGACGCGAGATGGGATATTAGAGCAGATTGAGGAGAGCCTGGAGCGGATGGGAGTGAACGAAGTAGACCTCGTGCATATCCACAACCTCGGCGATTTTGATATGGAGACCTTCTTTAAGGAGGATGGGGCACTTGCAGGTCTGCAGGCTGCGAAAGAGAGAGGCTTAATTCGTTACTTAGGCATCAGCGGACACATTCGTCCTGCCCGCTTCACGACAGTGCTGGACACAGGGCAGATTGACCTTACAATGGTCACGCTGAACTTTGCAGACCGTTACAACTACGACTTTGAGGGCGCGGTATTTGCCTCTGCGAAAAAACACAATGTTGCCGTCATCGCGATGAAGGTGCTGGGAGGTGCAGTAGAGTGGAAGTACGACGCGAACACACCTGGAACCCTCGCGAGTTATCACGAACAGGCAGTTCGTTATGCACTAGGGCTTCCCGCTGTCGCTTGCGCGGTAATTGGGTTTGCGAACGAAAAGGAGGTCGCTCAAGCCCTCCATGTGGCACGCCAAGACAAGCCTCTGAGCGAGGAAGAGCATATCGCTCTACTGAAAATTGGCAAGGAGTTGGCTTCTTCGCGCAGCCTCTACTATGGTCCCATAGAGGGGTAGAGCCGAAACTTAAAGAGCAAAGCGTTACAGCGTTGCCAAAGGACTGCCCGATAAAGAGGGTTTTATCTCCTCTATAGTATTGGCGGTCTTCACAATCCACTTGTCCGTAACAACGCTCATATCAACCTCATACGGGGGAATACGCCTCCCCTCTGCTGAGTAGTAGACGCGAACACGTGGGCGCATAGTGCTTCCTATCTCTATCACCGAAACCAGCCCACACTCCCCTGTGTTGAGGCAGACAGCGTTCCCTACAGGGTAGACGGGGATACACTGCGCGAGGCTAAAAACTGCCTCCTTATCGTAGTGCGTGCCTACTCTCTGTAGGATCTGTTTAATGGCTTGCTCCGGTTGTAACTGCCGTCCATAAAGCCCCGGAGAGATCATTGCATCATACGCCTCCGCAACGGAGGCGATACGCACAAGTGGGCTAAGTTCGTCACTGCTTAGCCCTGAAGGATAGCCCCCTCCATCCACTCGCTCATGGTGCGAGAGAACAATCTGTGCGGTCTCTTCGTCAAGAATCCCCATCATGGCAAGTGCTTCATACCCTAAGCGTGGGTGATTGCAAGCAATCTCCTTCTCCTCTAAAGTCAGACTAGTAGACTTCTCAAAAATGTCGCGCGGTAGTTGCAGGTTACCATAATCATGAAGAAACATACCGAGAGCAAGCCTCTGGCAGTCTGCTAAATCTAGACCCTGCTTTCGAGCCGCGAGTACAGCGAGAATGGCAGTGTTGACTGAGTGCTGAAACAGAGTTTTGTGCCACTGCAACATCTCTAGCCCCATCATTATCGCCCCCGGATGAGACAGTACTTGACTAAGAATAATGTCTGAAAGGGTCTCAAAAAACATGGTGGGGAAAGAGAGTTGTTGTCCTTCACAGAGTTTCTGATAGTCATTTACCGCTCGTTGGATATGGATGCGGCACTGATAGGTGGGTTCGTCCTCCTTTAGAGGTACGCGCCTCTGCTCGTGCCCTATGTGCGCCCCTTCCACTCCCTTTTTACGCAAATATTCGATTTGGGAAGCCGTGATTCGGATACCAGTCCTAAGTAATAGCCAGTTATTCTTATCACGAATCTCCTTTGCGACAAGCATATCCGGCTTTAATTCGTCTATTCCTAAAAAAGTAATCGTCCACATAGTGTAATCTCGCCTCTCCAACAGTATAGAGCGCATACCTCATGAAGGAATTTAAACAAAATCGGGCTTCTCTACAGT
>JAPLCR010000564.1 GCA_026392135.1 Armatimonadota bacterium | reverse complement strand
GTTGTCATCTCCACCGAACAACTGCGGCTCTACTCTCAGGAGATGTACGACAAAGGACTCATCACGATAACTGCCTCAACCCGCGTTCCTCCCTCCTGCTGTATAGACCCACAGGTGAAGTCGCTGGGACGCTATATCAATAACATAAATGCTAAGATGGAGGCGAACCGCGTAGGTGCAGGGGAAGCCCTAATGCTTAACATGGAGGGCTATGTAGCGGAGGCGACAGGCGACAACATCTTCCTTGTCCGCAACGGCGTACTCTCTACGCCCCCAAGTCATCAAGGTGCTCTGCCCGGTATTACGCGGGCAGTAGTGATAGAACTCGCGAAAGAGTTCGGTATACCCTTCCATGAGGATGTGTTCACCCTCTATGACGTGTATAACGCTGACGAAGCCTTCCTTACAGGAACCGCCGCTGAAGTGATCGCAATGGTACACTGCGACGGGCGCGAAATCGGAAATGGTAAGCCGGGTAAGATGACGGGTTGCCTCATTAAAGGGTTTCGTGAGCGTACTGAGACTGATGGGACAAAGATTTAGACGATTGCCAGGTTTCGCACCAATTTAGGAGTGTGGAACTTTTTTGAGATACCAACAATATAGATAAGAGTAGTTCTCTCGTTTTCTCAAAGACGCGAAAATACAGAGGGCAAAGAGGTATCGGCAGAAACTATCTCCTGCCGATAGGTGGTCGAATTTGATGAAACGCTTCCCCCAATTTACAGGGGCTGCTTAGAGGAGCCAGAACCATGTGGCAACGATTTACGGAAAGAGCAAGGCGTGTTGTCTTTTTTGCTCAAGAAGAGGCAGGTCGTCTGGGCGAGAGTTATGTCTCGACAGAACACCTCCTACTCGGACTTGTCCGAGAGCATGATAGCGTAGCAGCACGCATTCTTGACAGAATGGGCGTTTCGCTGGGGCGTATTCGGAGTGAGATTGAACGCTCCGTAACTCGCGGCGAGGGGCGGCTTGGGCAAGATATGCAGCTTACCCCGCGTGCCAAGCGTGTCATTGACCTTGCTTACGACGAAGCGCGTCAACTCTCCAACAACTATATCGGTACAGAGCACCTTATGCTCGGTCTGATTCGTGAGGGAGAGGGGTTGGCAGGACGAGTCCTTGCAAAACTCGGCGTAGACCTTGAAAGAACCCGCCACGAAGTACTGGCGCTTCAAGACAGCGAAGGGAGCGGTAGCACAACGAACCATCAAACCCCACAGAAACAGCGTAGAAGTAGCACCCCCACACTCGACGAGTTTGGGCGCGACTATACGGAGCTTGCGCGCCAAGATAAACTCGACCCCGTTGTCGGACGCACTACTGAGATAGAGCGTGTTATACAGATTCTGAGCCGACGCACCAAAAACAACCCTGTTCTGCTGGGTGAACCCGGCGTAGGAAAAACCGCGATTGCAGAGGGACTTGCACAGCGCGTGATCTCAGGTGATATTCCTGATACCCTTAAAGACAGGCGCATTGTTGCGCTGGATTTGGCGGGGCTTGTTGCAGGAACCAAGTACCGAGGTGAGTTTGAAGAGCGTATGAAGCGCGTTATGGAAGAGGTTCGTAAAGCGCAGGGCGAAGTTATTCTCTTCATTGATGAGCTACACACACTGGTAGGCGCAGGGGCAGCAGAGGGCGCAATTGATGCCTCCAACATCATGAAGCCCGCTCTTGCACGCGGTGAACTGCAGTGCGTGGGAGCTACTACCAACGACGAGTTCCGCAAGTATATCGAACGAGATGCCGCGCTACAACGCCGATTCCAACCCGTTAAGGTCAGCGAACCCACTCCTGAAGAGACGATAGAGATTCTGAAAGGGCTTAGGGAGCGATATGAGAACCACCATCGGGTAAAAATTACAGACGAAGCACTTGATGCGGCGGCGAATCTTGCCCACCGCTATATCACCGACCGCTTCCTACCTGACAAAGCCATAGACCTAATTGACGAAGCGGCTAGCCGCGTGCGACTACAGTACGCCATGCCCCCGCAGGAGCTACGGCAGGCAAAACAGAAGCTGAAAGAGATTGAGCAGGAGATTCGTGCCGTGGTAAACCACGACCGCTGGAATACCGCTCCCGATAACCTACAAGAGCGTAAAACGGAGATGGAGCAGGTTATCGAAGACCTCGATGTGGAGTGGAACAGCAAGCGCGAAAGTATGACCCGGACTGTAGGCGAAGACGAAATCGCAACGATTGTACAGAGCTGGACGGGCATTCCAGTGAAGCGACTCGTCGAAACAGAGAGCCTAAAACTCCTCCGTATGGAGGATGAGATCCACAAGCGGATTATTGGACAACACGAAGCCATCGGCGCGGTCAGCAGGGCGGTACGCCGCGCAAGGTCGGGAATGAAAGACCCTAAACGCCCAATGGGAGCCTTTCTTTTCTTAGGTCCCACCGGAACGGGGAAAACCGAACTGGCTCGTGCTCTTGCTGCTTTCCTGTTTGATAACGAGCAGAACCTTATTCGTATTGATATGAGCGAGTATATGGAGCGGCACGCGGTCTCTCGGCTTGTGGGAGCCCCTCCCGGCTATGTGGGCTATGATGAGGGCGGGCAGCTGACGGAAGCCGTGCGCCGAAATCCTTACTCTGTCGTACTACTGGACGAGATAGAGAAAGCACACCCCGAAGTCTTCAACATTCTTCTGCAAATCGCAGAAGATGGTCGCCTTACCGATAGTCAGGGGCGTATCGTAGACTTCAAAAACACGGTACTCATTATGACGGGTAATATTGGGTCAAGCTCCATCACTCCCAGTAGGGGTATGGGTATTCGTACCGATAATCAACGCCGTGGTCCCGATGAGATAAAAGCGCAAGAGGCGATGAAGAACCGAGTTATGGATGAGGTTAAGAAGACCTTCCGACCAGAGTTCTTGAACCGTATTGATGAGGTAGTCGTCTTCCACCCGCTCACGAAAGACGAAATTCTCCAAATTGTGGATATTATGATGGCGCGTGTGAACAAGCAGGTTCAGACGCAGGGATACGTTTTGGAGACATCTCAAGAGGTACGCGAATACATTGCGGGAGAGGGCTTCGACCCCGCGCTAGGCGCGCGCCCCCTCCGCAGAGCCGTTCAGCGTCTTATCGAAGACCCACTTGCGGAAGAGGTACTACGAGGAACCTTCCGCTCCGGCGACACACTTCGTGCAGAGATGTGCGAAGGCAAGGTTGTTTTTAACAAGGCGGAGAAGATTGACGAAGGACTTCCCGATGGAGACCTTCTCATTACCGACTTGGGGCTTCCCCCTCTGGAAGAGACAACCATTCTCTAAAAGCCTTCGTTATAAGCTCAAACGACCACCCTGATTGCAGGGTGGTCGTTTGTGTTGTTGCGCGATTTTGAGGTGGACGGTAAGACCCTTGACGAAAGGAGTGAGATGTCCTATAATCACCTACTATCAAAACAGCCCTCACTCTGTTCTCATCGCTCCTCCTGCCTCCAATTTAGGAAAAAGCTTTGCCTATAGAGAACCTCCGTACTGTGAGTTGTCTTTTTACGGAAGGAGAGGGAAAGAGGAGTATCATGTCAAAACCTCTCGCACTCTATGCCGCAATCCTGTCTTTAGCCGCAATTGCGCCAACAGCAACCGCTCAACAGCGCGTTATTCCGATATGGTCAGGGATTGCCCCCGGCTCTGAGAGATGGACTCAAAAAGAGGTTGAGTATCTTAACCCCACTAAAGAGAAGATGGTTCGCAATGTTGTAATACCTACTCTGACCGCCTACCTTCCAGAAAGGTCTAAAGCCAACGGAACCGCCATTATTATCTGTCCGGGCGGCGGGTTTCGTTTCCACTCGTGGCAGACGGAAGGAACGATGGTCGCAGAGTGGTTACAAAAAAGAGGAGTAGCCGCCTTCGTTCTCAAGTATCGCCTCGTAGATACCGGTGCGACAGAGTCGGAGTTTCAGAAGAACATAGCCGCGTTCTTCAAGAGCCTGACAGAGGTGGTGAGCAGTGGAAAGTCCGCGAAAACTGCTGTAAGCGACTCCATTACGACGCAGGTTATAGCACTCGCCAGTGAGGATGGGCGACAGGCAATACGTACTGTGCGCCAACGCGCTGACGAGTGGGGAATCGCGCCGAACAAAATTGGAATTATGGGATTTTCGGCGGGAGGCATAGTGACGAGCCAGACCGTTTTGAAGTACGACACGGAGTCCCGCCCGAACTTCGCCGCACCAATCTATGGTGCGCCTCTCAATGAGATAACTGTTCCGAACGATGCACCGCCTCTCTTCATCCTCTGCGCGGCGGACGACTCTCTGATGGCGGATGAGTCCCTTCGTCTCTATACGCAGTGGAGAGCTGCCAAAAGGCAAGCCGAACTGCATCTCTACTCCAAAGGCGGACATGGATTCGGCATGAGACCACAGGGACTGCCCATTGACCACTGGATAGAGCGATTCGGAGAGTGGTTACAAGCCCAAAAGCTACTTGAAGCAAAACCTTAGTTTCCTATTCACAAAATACGCATGAGATTTCGATCACAGGTTTGAGCCGAAGCCATGAGCGTTCATTTACGTAAGAGTTCAGCTTTTGACCCACGTGGGCGCAGGTCTGTTGGGTAAATAACTCGCTTACAATATGTAGACTTGCAACTACTTTAATAGGTGAGTTACTTAGAAGGCTTGTGGGTATTCTCGCTTGTTTTCACATAACCTCGCCCAACCTCTCATTCGCAAAGGAGAGGAGTTCTAGTGGTTTGAGATTAGAAGCCTGTGCGAGTGGCTCCAAGCAATGGGCTTTGTGCATTTTTTGCGTGTTTCGCGGCTTTTGCACCCCTGTAACCATGAACTCTTGCTCACATACAGGAAAGTAGCCGGGCTACCTTGAAAGAGTATCTTGGACTCTGGCGTAGCCCAGCTCATCTTACATTAATAGAGAAGGTACAACCATGAAATCACCATCCCTCTTATCCCGAAAGATCACAATCTTTGTCGCCGCCATTCTGGCGATGTTCACCACCACTATTGCCGCACAGCAGGTTCAGCCTGCCAGCCCCGTGTTTGTGGAAGGGCAGGCGCAAATCGTCCCTGCATTCTCGAACCCTACCGAGCGGATTCGAGAACACCTATGGGTGGAGGTCGAATTTGATTCGGACCATGACGGGAAACGAGACCGTGTGCATGTTGATGTCACCCGGCAGATGCAGACAGAAACAGAAGGGTTGCACGTGCCGGTAATCTATGAGTCATCGCCCTACTTTGCAGGCACTGCCAATGGTCAATCAATCCTGTGGGATGTGCGCCATGAACTTGGCGTTGCCCCGCCGCCCCGTACCTCCCACCCGGCGATTGCGTTCAATGCAAACCGAAAGAGTGTCTCAAACTCTCTCGTTGGGGTGTGGGTTCCACGTGGCTTTGCCGTAGTTCATTCCGAAGCACCGGGAACAGGGCTATCTAACGGCTGCCCAACAGTAGGCGGCGCACCTGAGCGGTTGGCTCCGAAAGCAGTAATCGACTGGCTCAATGGTAGAGCCAAGGGGTTCACGACGATAGATGGGCAAATCGAAGTTAAAGCCGCCTGGTGTACGGGGAAAGTTGGAATGACCGGTACATCCTATAACGGGACTATCCCGGTCGCCGCAGCAACAACTGGAGTGAAGGGGCTTGAAGCAATTATTCCCGTTGCCCCAAATACGTCGTACTATCACTACTATCGGTCCAACGGTCTTGTTCGGCATCCTGGAGGATGGCTCGGCGAGGACATCGACTCTCTCTACGACTTCATAAGTAGCGGGGATCCTGCCGGACGCGAAACGGCAAACTCCTTATATCGTGATGGGGAGTTCGCCAAGGGGCAAGACCGTCGAACCGGGGACTACAATTCGTTTTGGGCAGACCGTGACCTGCTCAGATACGCCAAGAATATCAAATGTGCGGTACTCATGGCGCACGCATTCAACGATTGGAACGTGGTGCCGGAGCATAGCGTTCGGATAAGTCAGGCGATTAAGGGGCGTGTGCCCCTAGTGCAATACTTCCACCAAGGCGGACACGGAGGCGATCCTCCCTTTGAGCTTATGAACAAGTGGTTCACCCGCTTTCTTTACGGACAGCAAAACGACATCGAAAATGGCCCCAAATCCTACGTTGTTAGGGAGCGAGTGCCCGGCACTCCGAGGGGCACAGCGCAAGCTCCTATCGCGTATGCGGATTACCCGAACCCCGAAGCCCTGCCTGTCACCTTCTTTCTTTCTCGCGGTGGAAAAACCATGGGTGGGCTCGCGCCAACGAAATCCGGTGGTCAAGGTCGAGAGGAGTTTGTCGACGATGTCGCTTTCGCCCCTCCTGTTCTGGCTCAAGCCGCCGATTCTCCGAACCGACTCATCTATGCCACTCCAGAGCTGACAGCACCGCTACACCTGTCGGGCACCTCGCGGGTGACCATTCGGATTGCGTCGAGTGCTGCTACAGCAAACCTATCGGTGTACTTGGTTCAATTGCCGTGGGCTAACGGACCAATCGGAACGGCTAACCTCATCACACGGGGCTGGGCTGATCCTCAGAATGCCAAGTCGCTTGTTCAAGGAGGCGACTATCATTCGCTGGATCACGGTACCCCATTGATTCCCGGCAAGTTTGTAAACATGACGTTCGACCTTCAGCCAGACGACCAGATTATCCCGGCAGGCAAGCGAATAGGTCTCATGATCCTCTCAAGCGATAGGGACTTCACGCTTTGGCCCAGTGCCGGAACGAAGCTTACTGTCGAACTGGATGCCACTCGAATAACTCTACCAATCGTTGGCGGGGTAGACGCGTTTAAGCTTGCCGTTGGAAGCAAGTAGTGATCTAGGAGAGTCAATGAAGAACCCAAAACATGGGGGAGGATAGCAGAGGAGATTACCCAATCGGAAAGACGGGATTGTCTTAGAGGGTGTTGAAAAACTCATTTTTTGAGCCTTCTGAGCATGATATGTGTCATAGCAAGGTATATCATCGCTTCACTGTTTTGGGGGAGAAACTCGTAGTCCTTGCTAAATCTACGGTATCGCCCTAACCATCCGAAC
>JAPLCR010000149.1 GCA_026392135.1 Armatimonadota bacterium | reverse complement strand
CTTGAGCCCCCTCTGGAGGAGCGGGTTGAGCTTCCACTGGCTTCTCTTGTTGCGGATTGGATGAAGGGGACGCTTTCACTTCCTCGGGAGCGGGAGGCGTAAAGGACAGGACTGCCTCCATCTCAGCCCTTCTCCTGCGCTCCAGGTCGCGGATATGTTCCCTGCTCCGCCCGCCCTGTAGATAGGAAGTCACAGGGAACGGCTTGTCGCTAAAGTCGATATCGGCTATCTGCGTCAGGCAGGTCGTTCCGTCTTCCAGTCGGAGTAGCGCCGTGCGCTCCGGAAGAGACATCAGGGCGCGCGCCATGCCTCGCGCTCGCTCCTCCTCGCTGGACTGCTGGAGGATCTTGTATTTGGGCTTGGGGAAACGCGCTTTCAACTGGCAGGGTTGCTTCTCCCCAAACGAGAGGGTCTCTGCCGAAGCGCCTTCCAGCAATCTCTTCAGAGGGTAGGGCGCGCTACGGTGCTTAAAATGCACGAACAGCCCCTCGGAGCCGTTCATATTCGCCACCGCCTGAAGCGCCCGGTAGCGCCGTGAAAGTAACGTCTGTTCCGAGGCGCCCTTTCCGCCAGGGGAGATAAACGCCTCCCACGCCTCTTCCGGCATAAATATCGGATAGTTCTCGCTGTCCATGATGTTCATGAGAGCGGAAGAGGTCGTCTCCTCCGAGTCCAGCGAGATAACTTCGACATTTCCTCCTATTCCCGTCGCAAGCGTCTTGCTCACAGCAGGCGCATCCGGCGCTCCCAGTTGAAAAAAGGCGCGGACAGCGGTGCTCGTCAGCAGGGAGTTCCGAAGCGGAATGCTCAACTGGTCGAGATGTTGCGTGACGGCGAGCATACGAAGTCCCCGTGAACGCGCCATTGCCAGCGTGTCGGCTGTGACCAGCCACACCTGCGCGCCACGCACGGGCCCCTCCACTCGAAACGCGGTGGCGAAGAGACTACGCGTGAGCATTCCTGCAAGGAGTTTCGCGCCGTCCCTGCCCAGCGTGTAGGAGTCCAGGTACACCGCGATAAGGCGAGGCTTTTGCCACAGCTCCGCCAGATCCACCGTGTCCCTTTCCGCGCAAAAGAGAGCCTTGAGGTACGGGGTGTCCACCAGAGTGCGTATCTTGTTGAGGACAGGACCTGCGAAGTCGGCGCGCCCGCTTTTGGAGAGCGCCCCGAACTCCAGCTCAAAATACTCGTAAGCCTCCGTAAAATTCTCCCAGCCATCCGTTCCTTTTGCGCGTTCCAAAACCTTTTCCATATAGGCGGCATTCTGGAGGAAGCGCACCAGTTCGTAAGGAGAGAGGCCCTGGGAGGCGATAATCGTGGCGGCGTTCGTCAGCACGTCCCACATTCTTCCTCCGACCTCTCCGACATTGGCTTTAATGACGGCGACGAACTCGCGCACCGCCTGACGCAGAGCGTTGTGCGGGACGGCGAAGGGGTTCCACTCTGGAACGCCCTCCTCCTCGCTTCGGGGCCACAGAAGCGTAATCTGGTCGTTGGAGAAGCCGACCTCTCTGGCGCAGGAGAGGGCGTGTTGGATGGTGTCGTCCTTGATATCTATGACGACGGCGGAGCGTCCTAAGCGCAACTGTTCGCGCAGGAGGTGGAGAGCGAAGCGCGTTTTGCCGGATCCCGCTTTGCCGACAATAACGGCGTGCCGCGCAAAGAGGTCGTCATTGAGGGCGACCGGCGTTCCGACATCAAGCGCGGGTTCGTCAGCGATACGTAGTCCGTGACGGTTATAGAGATACTCCGCGACCCAGGGCTTGCCTTTGTGACTGCGTAACTCGGAGGAATCCCAATAGACGCGGGTTTTGGCGGGGGTGAAATCCTGCGTTCCGGGCGCGACGGCGCCGATGGTGAAGAAAGAGTCTTTGCGTGAGTGACTCTGTGACGAAGGAGGAGAGGCACTCATAATAAATGACAGTCTCCGTTTCTATACCCGATATGTGTAGGGTGTTTGACCTGAGAAGGGAGGGTTTGTAGAGGGAAATAGGGATGTCCGTCCGTTTTCCTTCCTATATTCCCCTCCTAATGTTCCTCTGTATCAGGTTTACAGGGTGTAACCAACGCTCTCCACAGCGGCGCGTGCGATAAGTTCGAGCTGGCTCGCGTGTTCCTTCTGATACCCTTGCAGGTACGGTTCCATAAGGGTCTGATACAGGCGAGAAGAGGCGGCGTAGTCGTCGTCTCCCATGAGGAGCTTCACCACGATGGTGATGGCGGCGGCGTGCAACTCCTCAGCGGCGGCGAACTCCTTGAGGCGCGCTCTCGATTCAATGACTGTTGGAGGAACGCTGGTCTTCTCTTTGGCGGAGGCGGCTTTGTCTACAGAGTAGAAGTCGAACTGTTCCGGCAGGGAGGGCGAGTAGCCGAGCCACTTCGCCAGTTCGCTCAACCACGCGGGGTCTCCGGGGTTAACAGGGAACCGTTCCTTCCCCTGGTTGCGGGCGGTAGCGAACGCCCACC
>JAPLCR010000261.1 GCA_026392135.1 Armatimonadota bacterium | reverse complement strand
ACCCACTAACCTTAAACGCTTTTTTGCGCGATGGGTGAGAGAGGAGAGCTGCGAAAGTTGCCTCTGCCTAAAGGAATCGGTTTTCAGTCAAACCTTTCCCTTGATATGCTGCCAAAGAAAGAGTCCTCCAAAAAACCTTGAACCCTACCCTCGCTCCTCCAAAAAACCGCGCTGCCCTCGCCCTGATATGCAGTGCTGTTATGCTCCTCTACTCTTTGTATTTAGGTTCGGTGGGGATACTGCTTCCTGCACTGGGTAAGACCTTCGGGTTGGGTGCGGAGATACAGGGGCGGCTCTTTCCTGCAAGTTTCTTTGGCTTTGTGGCAGCCGTTCTCGTTTGCGGCTACCTCTCAGATAAGAAGGGGCGCAAGGCGGTTTTGCTCTTTGGGTGCGCTCTCTATTCGTTTGGGCTTATTCTGTTTGGGCTTGCGCCTACCTACTCTATCGCGCTCTTTGCTTCGTTTGCGGTGGGGGCAGGAAGCGGTGTAATGGAGGTAGTGGCAAGTGCGCTTGCCGCCGACCTCTACCCCGAAAAGCGCACACTCTTCCTCAACGCGATACAGGTGGTTTTCGGAGTGGGGGCAGCGTTGGGTCCCTCTATTTCGCGCGGGCTTATGGCTCACGGAACGGATTGGCGTACTCTCTATCTGGGGTTGGCAGCGGTGAACGGTGTTCTATTTGTCTCGCTACTGTTCTACAAGGTTCCGCGTGCCGATACCTCCGAATCGCTCCACATCTCTGCTCTCCTCGCTGTACTACGCAAGCCCGCCTTCGGAGTGCTGTGCCTGATGCAAGCTTTGTATGTGGGCGCAGAGGTCAGTTTTTTTTCGTGGATGCCTACCTATTTTGACAACAGAGTTATAGACGGCGCAAAGTGGGCAGGGCTTGTGGTGACAGTTTTTTGGGTCGCCATGACCGCAGGGCGTATGGTGAACTGCTGGCTCATTCATCACGTTCGTCTTATGCGGCTAACGCTTATTAGTGCCGTTGGCGGGGCTATTTTTTCTGCACTCACCCTCTCGACGCAGGATCCACACTTGGTTATGGCGTGCGTGGCTGTTGTAGGGTTCTGTTATTCAGGCATATTTAGTTTGGTGCTATCTGAAGCGGGAGATAGGTTTACTTCTGTGGCGGGCACGGCATTTGGGGGCGTAATGGCGATGGGCGGGATAGGCGGTGCGATACTGCCCTGGGTCGTCGGGTTTCTCTCAACGACGAAAATCGGATGGAACGGCGCGTTGATGACTGTGCCGGCGGTACTAATTGTGTTAGCTATACTTGCGAAGACACTGGAAAACACAAGCCCTCATCCCCACTGACAGTGCCTGATAGGGGAGAGGGCAAGGGGGTATGTATGGGAGAGGTTTGAGATGTGGAAGGCTTACCTGTACCGTCCCTCATCCTGTCCTTCGGACATCCTTCTCCCGATTCGGGAGAAAGACTTGACCTATAGATTTGGCTGTATCGCAATAGGTTTTTTGCGCCCCAAAATCATACATACCCCAATGAGTGAGGGCAGGGGGTAGTGCGATAAGACTACCGCTAACGCGTGATAACACGCTGTGTTGTTCCCGCGTTTTTGAGGTAAGCGGGAACCCGGGTTCACGCTAATTGTTGTGAGGAGTTTTCAAGGGGGTCGTCTTGCAGTACAAGGCGACCCCTTTTTCTGCATTTCAGGGCTATTTCTCGCCCCTCTGAGTGGATCGATAGGAACTGCTACAAATTTGTTGGACAAATTGTGTGAATATGGATTGACAAGCGGCTATGAGCATGATACAATGCAATTAGAAGCAAGGTAAGCGTCGAAAATTGTAGTAGTTGCAGTTTTTTGCTTGTGAAATTGGGGAAACCATTGAAATCTACTCCCTCTTATGTTCGGATAGCGGAACGCATCAAAGCAGATATGTTCCCGAACGCCTCCAAACAAGAAGGAAAAAAACTCCCAACTCAAGAGGAGTTGGCGCGGTACTACGGAGTTTCACGCTCTACTATTGTGCGCGTTATGTCGCACCTCGCGGCAGAGGGATCTATCCATTCACGGCAAGGGAGCGGGGGCTACCTCTCTGATAAACCGCATATTCCCGCCCAGAGAAAGTGTTTGAGCCTCGTCGTTCCCGACCTCCATGCGCCTGTGACGGTGGCGACCTGTAGAGGGGTAGAGCGAAAAGCGAGGCAGTTGGGCTATCATGTGTTGCTAGGCAGTTCCGAATATCGCCTTGAGAGTGAGCATGAGCTGATACAACAACACCTGCAAGCGGGGGCGCAAGGCGTTATTCTCTACCCCGTAACACGGTTTCGTTCACAGGTTGAGACCGACTATCTCACCCACTGGGATAGCCCGACTCCCGTAGTGGCTTTGGATATTGCTTGCGAACAGTGGCAGTGTTCCCGTGTGGTATTCGATAACGTGCAACTGGGGTACGACATGACACGGCAACTGATTGCACGAGGGCATAAGCATATACTCTTTATGCACACCTCTACCGAACGCCTACACTCTTCTATACATGAGCGGGCAAAAGGTTGGAGGCTGGCAATGGAGGAGGCAGGACTACCTATCCCTACCTCTTACATCACATGGCCCACACCAGAGTACGATATTACGGCAAGACATATCGGAGATGCTGACTACCCGCGCATAGTGGATGCGCTCTTAGAGTTAGAGCCGCGCCCAAGCGCAGTTATCGCATGGCACGATGTCGCCGCCGCGTATGTGATACAGGCGTTGCTAGATAGGGGAGTAGGCTCTCCTGACGAGATACAGGTGACGGGCTTCGACAATGAACCCATTATAACACGCCTCTTCCGTCCGCTTATGCCGACCTCCAAGCCCGATTTTACTCGGCTAGGAGAGTTCGCGGTTGAGACGTTGGAAGCAATAAGCGCAGGGGACAGTAGCCACACGCGCACCTATACCTACCCTGTCCCATTATTATGGCGCGATATGCAGACGAAGCCCAGTAGTGATGTCCCTGCTTTAGACACCTCGCAGCTAATGCCTGTTTTAAGGTAACTACTCAGCCCTCACCCTGCCCTGCGGGCATCCTTCTCCCGATTCGGGAGAAGGACTTGACTACAAGGTGATTCTGCTGTTCTCCATGAGATAAGCCTGATTAGTTACGGTTTAAGTGCTTAGCAG
>JAPLCR010000531.1 GCA_026392135.1 Armatimonadota bacterium | reverse complement strand
TTCGTCATCAGGCAGATGGAGACCCCCTGCTGAATATCGAAAACGTTCTCGTCCTTGCCGCCGTCGGGGGCGCGTTCCTTCTTCTTGCTATTGCCGTGCAGGTTCAGGAGACGAATATCGTCGAAGGTCTCCATCAGGCTCTGCCGCATCCCCCTGAAAGTCGGGTTGTCGAGGTAGCCGTGATTCGTGATGAACGCCAGAACGCCGTAGCCCGTCTTCTCGATACGCCACTGCGCGAACCGCATAAACTTCACATAGTCGTCGTTGAGATATTTGGGGTTGCGTTCGCCGAGGGGCTTGCCGTCTACCTCAAAGTAGTTGCCCGTCTTCTCGTTCGAGCGCGTATCCTTGCCCCGCAGAAGCCCCGCTATCCACTCGCTATTATTCGCGCTATGCCCCGAATACGGAGGATTCCCGATGACCACCATCACAGGGTTATCGAATTTCGAGTCCGAAGAGGCTTTCGCCTCCTCCGAGATGTAGTTCGCGAACAGGTTCTCCGCAATGATACCGTCCGCATCCTCCAGCGTGTTTGTGAGGTATATCCGCAGTCGCTCATCGCTCTCGAACGTGTAGCCCGTTTCGCGAAGCAGTAGCCCCAACTTCATGTGCGCGACGGTGTAGGGAGCCATCAGCAGTTCAAAGCCAATCACGCGGGGCAGAAGGTGGTCGCGCACGTAGCCGTTCCACATCCCCCGGTTGTTCGCGAACGACTCGTGTATTTTGCCGATAACGCCGTAGAGGAAGGTGGCGGTTCCGGTGGAGGGGTCGAGTATCTGAACGCGATGCACCTCTTTCGAGGTTTTGCCCTTGCCTACGGTCACTTTGCTAGAGTCCGCAAGACCTTGCGGCAGGTTGAAGTCGCGTTTCAGTATCGCGTCCACGCTTCGCACAAGGTAGGATACTACCGGTTCCGGCGTGTAGTAGACCCCCCGCGCTTGGCGCATTTTCGAGTCGTAGGCGGCGAGAAACGTCTCGTAGAAGTGAACTACCGGGTCTTCCTGCTTCGTTTTCTTGCCGAAATCGGCGAGAATGGCGGCTATGTCGGCGCGAGCGAGGAGGTCTGTCAGGTCGTCCACCGCCCACACCAGCCTATCGTCGAGCTCTACCCCCGCGAGGTGTGCGAACATTTTCCGCAGGAAGGGGTTTGTTTTCGGGAGGTCGTAGGCGGCGTGTTCGCGTGTGAACTTCGCGCCGTCGTTTACATTGCACCGCGCCGCGAACAGCCCGTAAGCGATGGTCTGCGCGTACATATCGGCGAACTGCGCTTGGGTCAGGTCGTGCAGAAGCGTTTTGCGAAAGCCCTCCATCTGCTGATGCAGTTCGCCCTTTTCGTCTTCGGCGGCGATGGCTTTCGCGATGATTTCGCAGATAAGTTTCGCGAGGTGCGCCATGCGTTGCGCCAGTTCGTGGGGGTTGGAGACGGTAGGCGCTTCGGACTGAACAAACGCTTTCAGCAGGTCTTCCACCTCTGCGAAGCCGCTCTTGTCCGCCCTGATTTTTTTGCTAACCACGCTCCCCAATCGCGCCGTGAGCCTGTGTTCCCCGCCGACGTACCAGCGAAACTCAAGGTAGTCGGTGAGAATCAGGTTAGGGAGAGCGTTGCGGTAGCGCTTGAGTTGTTCGTCGCTCTCCACCTCGTCCAGCCGCTTGCCTATGTCCTTCGCCTCTACGTATCCGAGAGGAGTCTGCCCTTTCGTGAGGATATAGTCGGGCGCGCCGCACTTGATTCGCTTAGGTTCGTTCGTCGCTACGATTCCCGCCTCCAACGATTCTAGAAAGGTTTTCAGGGCGGGGCGATACGTGTGTTCGTTAGCGTTTCCCATTGCGTAGGCGGATTCTATCTGTTGGAGGTAGGCGGCGATGGCAGTCATGCGTTTTGCGCTTTCTGTGGGGAGTGTATCTGACTGCCTATTCGCTTGGAGGGGCGGGATTTCCTGCACGGGGAGACTTCTGGGTTCGCTGATAACTTTTGCGAAACAGTAAGGGACTCTCTATAGTTAAATTGTTCCAAAACCTCTAGGAAAAGAGAACCTAGCGGCAAACAGAGTCGCCTACCGCCCTAGTCACCCCTCGCCCAGAATTGGGAGAGGGGACGGGGGTGAGGGCTTCTGGTTTTCAAATGGAACACTTATTCCTTCGTAAGTCCCTAAAGCCTTCCAACATCGGCATTCGCCCTTCCCCTTGTGAAGGGGCAAGGGTTGGGATGGGGTGGACGGGTGCGAAGTGCGGAAAGCTTAGCGCACTGACCCAGCCACCCCCTCTAAATCTCCCCCTTCACAAAGCTCATTGGGGTATGTATTTTGAGCGATGAGATATGAGAGGCTTACCTGTACCGTCCCTCATTCCGTCCTGCGGACACCTTTCTCCCGAATCGGGAGAAAGGCTTGACCTATGGGCAGTTCTGTACTGCGATACAGTTTTTTAGACACAAAAGGCATACATACCCAGTGAAGCCCCTCACAAAGGGGAGACTTGCAATGCTCCGTTTCCTGCCGACTTTTGAGTACTGGGCATTCGCCTCTCTCCGTTTCGGGGAGAGGTTGGAGAGGGGTCACATTGGGAGGGGCAGGGTGAGGGCTGAGTAGTTATCCTAAACTATTCTGAACTCGCAAACACTCGGAAGGAGGAGGCACGTCCCTCAAAACCGAATAGTGATAGCAACGAAATAACTCCCGCCACGCAAAGGACAAAGAGGACTATGTTGAAAGGTATCCTGTTTACACTCATCAGCCTTGCGGTAGCGATACCCGCCGCCGCGCAAAAGCCAGAACCCCCCATCACTGCCACAATGCTTAAAGAGGCACTCAAGCGTCCGCCGCGCGGCAAAAAGGCAGAGAGCCTTGCATCGCGTATTCGCGCCCTCTACGGCAATGCAGATATGAACGGCTCCCTTGTTCCCATACACGAGGACAAAGGGATGTTCGACATCGCCTTTGCAATAGAGGCTATCGGAACTATCGACGTGCCCAAACTGGTGATGGAGACGAAATCCCCCGAAATCACGCTCAACCGCCTCGGTGAAACCAGTATGTATGTTGCCGTAACCACGCAGCCGGAGGGCTTTGGCGCGCGTTTCCACTTCGAGATTGGCGACAAAAAACTTCCCTCACGGCAGATAGAGGTCTACCGCACGCACCCAGACAGTGTGGAGCAGGCGGGTGTTCCTAAAGGAACGATCACGAAGCTGCCAGTATGGAATAGTACGGTCTTCGATGGCACGCATCGCGACTGGTGGATTTACGTTCCCGCGCAGTACAAGGCGGATACTCCTGCCTGCTTGATGGTGTTTCAAGATGGCGGCGGGTATGTCGGATATACGGCGAAGGTCTTCGATAACCTCATTGCGAAGGGCGATATGCCCGTAACCATCGGTGTTTTTATCAATCCCGGTAACTTTGCGGATGGTCGCTCCAATCGTAGTTTTGAGTACGACACTCTCTCCAATCAGTATGTTCGCCTACTGGTGGAGGAGATGCTTCCCGAAGTAGAGAAGACCTATCGCCTACGCCGCGATGCGAACAGCAGAGCCATTGCGGGCATCAGTTCAGGCGGCATCTGCGCCTTCACTGCCGCATGGGAACGACCAACCGAGTTCAGCAAAGTGCTCTCTTGGGTAGGGTCTTTCACGGGTATCGCCGCTCGACTCGACGCTCAGGGGCGGCTGGTGCGCCCAGGCGGCAATAACTACCCTGTGCTGATTCGCAAGACTCCAAAGAAGAGTATCCGCGTCTTCCTACAAGATGGCGAAAATGACCTCGATAACGAACATGGTAGCTGGCCCCTTGCAAATCACGAGATGGCACGCTCCTTCGCACATGAGGGCTACGACTACAAGTTTGTCATGGGCAATGGTTTTCATAGTGCCGAACACGGACGCGCACTTCTGCCCGACTCCCTACGCTGGCTCTGGAGAGACTATAAACCGTAAAGTGCCTATGAGCAGATAACCGCTCCTATTCGCGCAGGGTTATGAAATAGGGTGGAAGGTTTTTAAGCCCTCAGCCCATACTCCCCCAATAGATGCAAGGAGAGACGATTTTGAAAATACTGGTTTTGTGGGAAGAGGACTTTCCCTTCGTGGATACCTGTTCCTTAACCCAAGAGGGCTTGGCGGGGCTTGCCCAAAACGGCGATACACTTCAGTTTTTAGGGGGCACTGACCTCGCCGAAGCACTCGACCCCGCGACGACCATCCTCGTAACGCCCTACGGCTCGGCGTTCCCTAAAGAGGCTTGGAGCGCGATTTACGACTTCCTCGATGCCGGCGGCAGATGGCTGAATATCGGCGGTTCGCCCCTCTCTCGCCCTGTGCGCCGAAACAAAGATGGGAGTTGGTTCGTAGAAGCCTCCCAGACCTCCTTCACAAAGCGCCTGCTCATCAATCAAGCCTTCCCCATAGAAAACTACGGATATCTTGAGAATCAGGGCGCGGGGGCATGGGTGAAGTACGATTTTGAATGGGAACTGGGGCTGAATTATCACAAATCATGGACGCTACAGCCCCGCTTCACCGATACCCGCGACTTCAATCACGAGCATGGAACAGGAGGCTCTCGCGACGCAAAAATAGAGCCGCTTCTCTACGGCATGAAAGAGGGACGCGCCATCGCCGCCCCGATTATATGTATTGACCGCCTTTTAGGAAGATTCGCAGGCGGGCGGTGGGTTCTCGTGAACGCGGAACTGAACTCTGCACCAGAGCCGGAACTGCTCAAAATGCTAGTAGAGCATACGGCTATCGGGGCGGTGGACATGGAGCCGCGCCCAACCTTCGCCACCTTCTACGAGGGCGAGCAACCCTCCCTCACACTGCGCCTCAAGGGGGGACACACGATAGGAGAGGGAGCTGTCACCGCAACGGTCAAGGACGAGACAGGACGAATACGGCGCACGCAAAAGGCGGAAGTGGTACTGGGCAAGTACGCCACTCACACGCGAATCAATCTCGATAAACTGAAACTGGCTCCGGGCTACTACGAGGTCTCCTGCGAGCTAAATACCCCAAGCGCGAACCTCAGCATCAAGCGCGTGACAGGCTTTTGGGTGTACAACGAGGCGTATCTTACGACGGCGAGTCCGTTCAGCGTAAACCGCGACTACTTCGTGCGCGGCGGCAAGCCCTACCCCGTTATGGGAACGACCTACATGGCGGGAGACACGCACCGCAAATTCCTGCTAGAGCCAAACCCTGCCGTATGGGAGCGCGACTTCTCCAGTATGAAAGAGGCAGGAGTCAACTGGATCCGCACTGGAGTCTGGACATCGTGGAAGCGATATATGCTCGACCCGGGCGCGATGGAGGAGGGCGTTCTCCGCGCCTTCGCCGCCTTCCTGCTCACGGCGCGAAAGCACGATATACCCATCACCTTCAACTTCTTCGCCTTCTGGCCCGAAGAGTGGGGAGGAGTGAACCCCTACCTCGACCCGCGCTCCCTGCAAGCGCAGGGCGAGTTTATCGCCGCCTTCACCCAACGCTTCGCGAAGGTTCCAGACCTCAGTTGGGACTTCATCAACGAACCTTCTGCGACCTCTCCTGAGCGGTGCTGGTCTATGCGCCCGAACTACGACCCCTACGAGCAGAAGGCGTGGCAAGCGTGGCTCAAGAGCCGCGAAGGCGACTTCTCGGCGGAGGAGGCGCAGGCGCAAGACCCTGCGGACGTGTGGCGCGAGCGGTGGCGCCTCTCCGGCAACGACGCACTCTCGCTTCCCGAACTTTCCGATTTTCAGGATATGCACATCTTTCAAGGGACGCACCCGCTTCGCGCACTCGACTTCAAACTGTTCGCGCAGGAGGTCTTCGCAAACTGGACTCGCGAAATGGTCAAAGTGGTTCGCGCCAACCAGAACCCACAACAACTGGTGACAGTAGGACAGGATGAGGGGGGGATATGGGATAGACCGAACACCCACTTCTACGCCCCCGCCGTAGACTTTACCGCGAACCATACATGGTGGCAGAACGACGACCTGCTCTGGGACTCCGTCATCACAAAGACCCCGAACAAGCCCAATGTCTCTCAAGAAACGGGCATTATGTTCTACGAAAAGGCGGACGGAGGGTACTGGCGATCTCCCGAAAACGCGGCGCGGCTCTTGGCGCGAAAACTGGCGTGGAGCTTTGTGGGAGGGGGCGCGGGCGCAATTCAGTGGCTCTGGAACACCAATATCTACATGGATAGCGACAACGAAGTAGGCATAGGCTTCCATCGCGCCGACGGCACAGAGAAGCCCGAACTCGACTCGTTCCGCAGTATCGCACAGTTTGTGCAGGAGAACGCAGAACGGTTCCAAGACCGCAAGCTAGAAGAGGTCTGCCTCGTGATTCCGCACTCTAGCGTCTTTATGACGCGGGGCTTTGGAGACGTAGCGACGCGCCGCGCCGTCAGAACCTTAGAGACGAATATGGGGGTTCCGGTACGCGCCGTCAGCGAGTATTTTATTGAAGACATCGGCTCGCCTAAGTTGATTATCCTGCCCGCGCCGAACGCGCTGCGTCAAGCCTGTTGGGAACGCATTTTGCAGTGCGTAGCGGAAGGCGCGATTCTTGTGGTGACGGGAGTGATTGACCGAGACGAGTATCTGCGCCCCGTCCCGCGTATCGCTTCGCTACTGCAAAGCCCGCTCTGCACGAAAGGCAATGAGAGCGTCCCTCCCATTATTATAAACGTTACAGGAGGCGACACCCCGCTTGCGCCAGACTCCCCGTTCATACAAGAGTTGTACAGAAAGGCTCTCAACCAGATTCTCACAGTAGTGCCCGTCTCTCGTTGCGAACGCATGAAATCTGATACGGATGGAGAGACGCATACCGCCATTTTCGGGGGCGAAAAGATACAGCGCCTTGAAAAGGCTATCCCGACCTTCGAGCATGAGCCAAAACCGCTAGAGACCATGACCCTCTCCTATGGCGATGGAAAAATCCTCTACTGCGGTCTACCTCTCGAACTCGCCGACACAATGGAGCCGCTACAGGCGCTCTATCGAAGGGCGTGCGTGGAGGCGCAAATCGCGACGACAGACGCGCAACCGCAAGGTGTAACGATACGCCGTGTGGATTTCGAGGAGAGTACACTCGTCATTATCGTCAGCGAATCGGATGAGGGAGCTATATTCACGCTCCACCTTCAGGGCAGATTCTATGCGTGCGAGGTCGCGCCGGGCAGTAGCGTTCTCGCTTTCGTGCGGAGCGACACAGGAGAGATCCTCTCCGCTTCACCGCAGGGAGGATTGAAAGTAGTCTAGGACTCTGTTAGAGTGCTTACCCCTTGTGAGGGGCTTCACTGGGGTATGTAAGGGATTCGCGATAGTTAAATTGTTCCGTAGCGTATCGCAAAATAGGCGTTTATGATAGTTAAATTGTTCCGTAGCGTATCGCAAAATAGGCGTTTATCCTACAGCGTCACCGTCCGCCCTAGTCACCCCTCGCCCAGAATTGGGAGAGGGGACGGGGGTGAGGGCTTGAGTTTTTCAAACGGAACAACTATTCCATCGTAAGTCCCTAAGTCTTCTGTATTCAAAACGCAATACAGAACTGCCTATAGGTCAAGCCTTTCTCCCGAATCGGGAGAAAGGTGTCCGCAGGACGGAATGAGGGGCGGTACAGGTAAGCCTCCCATATCACAAGGCTCACAGGGGTGTATATGAGGGTGCTGTTTGCACTGCCAGCCCCCACATTTTGGAGAGAAGCAAAGTTATCTTTTCCACCCCGGCAACACAAACAGACTCCGTTGTTTAGCATCATAACGTGTCAGAGTCTCCGGTAAGATATACTGAGGCTCATCCATCGTAGCGATATTCTGCGACATCATCCAACTGGGGCCATAGCCTACATGGAGCGTTTTACGAACCTGCGAGGAGTGATTAGTAAAACCTCCATGCCGAAGGTTCTCTGTAAAGAGAATAGCGTCTCCTGCCTTCACCTCCAGCCCTATCATACCCGGCTCGTCATCAGGACGACCCTGATACGGAGATGGGTAGTTCGTCTTGTGCGTTCCGGGTACGACGCAGAAGGTGCCCTGTTCATTGGTAACATCCTGCACAAAATAGATCATCCGTACCATCATACAATCTATCCCCTTGCCATTGAAGCCGTATCGGTACTTGTGGTCTATGGGACCTCCCATGTGGGTTCCGCTCAAATTCTCGTTATAGCGAATACGAATCTCTGAGTTATTGATGCGAATGGGTCCCTGCACTATCTCTGCAATAGTCTCCATTGTGCGTGGATGATTCACCAGACAGTCGAAGGCAGTATCGGCATTGAAGAAGTCCTCTATCATAAGCGTCTCCCCTTGTCGATTGCTGCCAAAAGCGAAGTAGCCGCGCTCTGTGTTGTGGTGGTATACGGGTCCCCACAGTGCCTTTTTTTGTGGAGGAGAGTCTATCTGCTCTAAGGCTTCCGCCTTCAGTGCATCAATCGCCGTAGCAAGAGAGGCTACCTCCTGCGCTGTCAGCATATTCTCAATAACAATAAATCCTTGACGGTCAAACTCATACTTTTCAATGGGGTTCATAACGGTGCGAGCTCCCTTCTCTAGTGGTCTTTGTGAGTGTACGTGTAGTTACTCAGGCTATCTCATGGAGAACAGCAGAATCATCTTGCAGGCAAGTCCCTCTCCCGAATCGGGAGAGGGATGCCCGCAGGGCAGGGTGAGGGCTGAGTGGTTACGTGTGCGTGTAAGTCTATTCAAAACCGACGCCCCTTCTAGTAGCTACGAGGAACGATATTCTCCCTTTCGACACAGGATACGGGCTTTACCTCCTCATAATTCGGGAAATTACCTCATTCGCGCACTCTCCTTGCGATTTTAGCAGGAAACACGCCTCCCAAAGGCGAAAAAGGGAGTACACAACGGTAACGACTACGCAGCCCCGGAAGTGCAAAAGGAAAAGCCCCTCTGAAACGACGAGAACAGCGACAATTTATCGTTACCTTTCTGGCTCCGCCTGTGCTTCTCTACGTGATATTCGTAGTCGTGCCCGCCATCAACGCGCTACGCTACAGCCTCACGCGATGGGATGGGCTAGGGGAACCTGTATGGGTAGGGCTACGTAACTTCGCAAATATCTGGGAATCTGGCTCCATCTTTGTGAATGCCCTCAAGCACAACCTCTTTCTCATGTTCGTGCCGGGGCTGTTTATTCTGTCGCTAGCACTCTTTTTCGCCTACTCCATCCACCAACGTATACCGGGCGCACGGATTTTTCGTGTCGCCTTCTTCTTTCCGAATATCATCAGCTCTGTCGCGATAGCCCTACTCTGGGTACTCCTCTATAGCCCCACACAGGTTGGGCTATTTAACCACCTGCGCCACCTTATGGGCAAAGAGGCGTTTCCCTTCACAGAGAGTAGCCACCTGCTCTGGTCAGTGGTTCCGATGATGATATGGAGCGCAACGGGCTTCTACATGGTGCTATTTCTCGCCGCAATGGAGAACATTCCCGAAACCTACTACGAAGCCGCCCGCCTCGACTCCGCCAGCCCCACGCAGATTTTCTTTCGCATCACACTGCCGCTAATGTGGGACGTTCTCACAACAGGGGTTATCTTCCTTGTGGTGGGCGGTCTCAAGGTCTTCGATGCAATATGGGTGATGGAGAACAGCCACCCTAATGAGAAGACGCACACCCTCGCGACGCTCATGTACACTAAAGTTTTTGAAGAGTATAATATAGGGTACGGCACAGCGATAGCGGTTCTGCTCTTCGTTCTTGTACTTCTCGCCACCCTGCTCAGCTTCCGCCTTCTGCGCCGTGAAAGGCTAGAGTACTGACCCCGGAATAGGGAGCTATGCTACTCCTGAAATGCAGATAAATCACTAAGCACCGCGAGCCAACACAGCGCGTAACACGTAGGGGTAATCTGCCCAAAACCCACCCTCCCTTGACATCAAGCCGTGTTTATAAGTATAATGTTTACTAACTTGATAGATTTACTAAACTTCCAGCGGAGACGATGCAAACAGGGTGTCTTCCTCTATAAGACACAGGAGTAAGCAGATGGAGCGAAGACAGTTCGGTAAAACCGATATGCAGGTCACAGCACTCGGCTTTGGAGGCTCAGAGTTGGGCTTTGGACGTGCTGACAGCGAGGCGGTAGCAAAGGTACTCAATGACGCACTCGATTCTGGGCTAAACGTTATTGATACCGCAGAGTGTTACGGCACAGGCGAAGAGACCGTCGGGCAAGCCGTCTCACATCGACGCAAAGACTACTTTCTTTTTACGAAATGCGGACACTCCTCCGGTTTAGACCTCCCCGACTGGAATCCCGATATGCTCCGCCAGAGCATAGATAGAAGCCTGAAACGTCTCCAAACCGACTACATCGACCTACTTCAACTTCACAGCTGCTCTGAAGAGATTTTAAGGCAGGGCGACGTAATAGAGGTTCTGCGCGAGGCACAACTGGCGGGCAAAACCCGTTATATCGGCTATAGCGGAGACAGGGAAAACGCGGTATACGCCATTCAAAGCGGAGCCTTCGACAGCCTGCAAACCTCCCTTAATATCTTCGACCAGCAAGCCGTAGACCTTACGTTGCCGCTAGCACGAGAGAAGGGCATGGGAGTCATCATCAAACGCCCAATAGGGAACGCCGTCTGGCGTTATGCAGACACCCCCGAAAACGGCTACATAGCTCCCTATTGGGAGCGAATGAAAGCTCTCAACTACGATTTCCTGAACGGAGACCCCGCTCAGTCTGCTTCCGTCGCCCTGCGATTCACGCTGGGGCTTCCGGAAGTTCACACCGCTATTGTGGGCACTACGCGCCCCGAACGATGGCGCGAAAACGCCTCCTATCTCTCTCAGGGCTGGCTCTCTGAAAGCGAATATAACGCCATCCGAACGCACTGGCAAAAGATTTCACACACCGATTGGGTCGGACAGACCTGACGCACAACCTATCAAAATAAGGGGTAAGGATTATGGCGAAAGCCAATGTAGAAGCCATTAAAAAGGCAAAAGACGGTTTGGACGTTTGGGACGATATTCTCCGCTATGCAGAGACGGGCTATGAAACCATCGACCCAGACGATATGTTGCGGTTCCGCTGGTACGGAATCTATCAGCAGATTCCTAATAACGGTCACTTTATGATGCGCGTGAAAATACCCGGCGGTAATATGACAGCCGACCAACTCCGCGCCGTCGCTGAAGTCACCCGCGACTACGCACGCGACATCGCCGACGTAACCACGCGCCAAAACTTCCAGTTCCACTGGCTCACCGTGAAAGATCTACCCCCCGTCATCGAGATACTGAACCGTGCGGGACTCACCACCTCCGGTGCGTGCGGCGACATCACGCGCAACGTCTGCGGTAGCCCTATCGCGGGTATCAACCCGACAGAACTTATTGACGAGCGTCCCCTCGTGGATGCCGTCACAAAGTACTTTCTGAACAATAAAGAGTTCTCCGACCTCCCGCGCAAATACAAAATGTGTATTACAGGCGAGACCAACCCCTCCACCCAGCCCGAAATCAACGACGTGGGCTTCTACGCCGTCACGCGTGAAGTAAACGGCGAGAAAGAGGTCGGTTTCCATGTTCGTGTGGGCGGAGGTCTCAGTACACAGCCCCACCTCAGTCAGAAACTGAACATATTCGTCAAGCCCGAGCAGCTGGTGGATGTCGCACGAGGCATCACCGAGATTTTCCGTGATGACGGCTATCGTAAAAATCGAAACCACACACGCCTCAAGTTCCTCGTCGCCGACTGGGGCGCGGAGAAATTCCGTGAGGTTCTGATACAGCACCTTGGCTGGACACCCGACCCCGCCGTAGAGTGGCAAGAGCCTTCGAGCGCGGACTACCCCAACTATACGGGCGTTCACGCGCAGAAGCAAGCAGGCAAGTACTGGATATGCGTCTCTGTTCTGACAGGGCGCGTCAACGCTACTCAGCTGTACAAAGCGGCAGACATCTCCGACAAGTACTGCGACGGAAGTATTCGCACAACGCATAACCAGAACATCATCTTCCCAAACATAGACGAGGCAAAGCTGCCCGAAGTGAAAGAGGCACTTCGAGAGGCAGGCTTCGAGTGGGAAGTCTCCGAGTTCAAGCGCGGCGGCGTATCCTGTACCGGAACCGAGTTCTGCAACCTCGCCCTCACCGAGACCAAAGGGCGTTTGAAAGAGGTTGTAGCCTATCTGGAGAGTAAACTCCTGTGGGATGAACCCATCCGTATCCACATCACAGGCTGCCCAAACTCCTGCGGTCAGCACTATATCGGCGATGTCGGCTTGTACGGCTGTAAAGCACGACTCAACGACGGTACACAGGTAGAGGCGTACGATGTCTGCCTCGGAGGTAGGCTTGGCTCCGACGCAAAGTTCGTCCGCTCTATCCAAAAAAAGATACCCGCGCCCCTGATTAAGTTCGCACTAGAGAATATGCTGCGCAAATACAAAGAGCATAAGCACACAGGCGAAACCTTCGGGCAGTTCGTAGACCGCTATACCAACGACGAACTAGGCGAGTTCCTTGGGCTAGACCTCATCGCTCAAGACGACCCGACATGGACACCTCCCCCGCCCCGCGCTCATGCGCCCGCTGGCGCAGATTAGTCCGCATAAACCCAGCAGAGCCTCCTCTCCGTATTGGGAGAGGAGGCTCTGCTGGCATTAAGTCTAACGTGAGTTCGGGTTGCGGCATATCTCAACAATGTGGGAACAACACGGCGTGTAATCACATTAGCGGTAGGAAGACTCCTCTCCTTTGCGAAGGAGAGGTTGGGTGAGGTGTTTTGAGGCGCACAGCCTTGTAAAAATCGCACACTTCTACCTCGCTATCTCCCGAACTCACGTTAAGTACATATCGTCCAGTGCAAGAGCGACTAAAGCGCGTCCTTTGAAATAGGCGATGGAGTCATGCCCCGGCTCATACTCAAAGTAGAGGCAGAAACTCTCTTCGCCGCCATGCGCTTTCCAAACATCCTCAAACAGGTGCGTGTACTGGCGTTCGTCATCGTCCTCAATATCTTCCGAAATGGTGGTGAACAGACACTCCTCCCGTAACAAAGGCTCTCTCTCAAAGACAGTCTGAACCAGTTCGGGTAGCGCGGGAATAATCTCTGAAGTCAGGCGGAGGAGAAAATCAGGGTTTGGCTTGCCCTGCACATCCTTCACCCACAGGTCTATCTTTACGCCGCAGAGGTCGCTCAGTTTTTCGTGCTCTGGAATCGCGATTTCGCTGCACCAGTAGGAGGCTCCACTGTATTTTTGGAACTCCCCTAAAAGCGATGTTTTAATGCGCTCTGGTGGTTCGACGTTCTCCTGCTCTTTGCGCTCTTTACGGTCTTCTATCCAATCGGCGAATAGCCGCCACAACCATAGTATTAGCAGAACAGGCAACACTCGTATCAATATTGCGGAGAGTATATGCACTAGTATCGTCTCTCTCGCTTTCCTCTTTATTCGCTATTTCATTACTCTGCGCCTCCATCACAAAACGGCAATCCGCGAATGAAACGAACAGCACTTCTCCGAATTATGGCAAAGGGGTTGTAACTACTCAGCCCTCACCAATAGGTCACGCTCTCCCCGTTTCGGGGAGAGAATCCCGCAGGGAAGAGAGAGGTTAAAAAGCCTCCCTATCTCAAACCACCCCTATACATACCCCAGTGAGATTTATGAAGGGAAGACTTGCAAGACTCCCGTTTTCGGAGGGCTTTTGAGGAGTGTGGAAGCCTTCTGGCATCGGCATTCGCCCTTCCCCTTGTGCTAATCTTGTCCCTTATGTTGAGATATTGCGAGCGATTTTATATCCCTCTAGCATATCGGCAAGTTTCCTAAATCCTATCCAGAGCGTCTTTACTC
>JAPLCR010000134.1 GCA_026392135.1 Armatimonadota bacterium | reverse complement strand
CGGGCATAACCAGCATCGCTAGGACGATGTGGTAAAGTTGGCGACATTGAGTTTTCGTAAGAACCGTTTGCAAACTCAGTAAAAGGGGTAGAATATCGGGCATGGGCTGAGGAGTTCCTCCGTTGTAGTTTTGTCACTTTTACGGTACTCCATAAGCCCTACTTTTTGTTACGAAACCCCGATTTTTTGGCGAAGGTATTGTAAAGGGTTTCCGCGCCAGCACATCGCACCCTACCTCTCTGTCAACTATTCAGAGACAAATCATGCAGTAAACTACCCATTTGGGGTTAATTTCGCCCTCTGTAGTCAGTGGGATTTATTAGCCATGAACGACGGGCGCAGAAGCCACCTGTTGCTGACCTACAAGCAGAAAAACTACAATATTAGCCTTATAGCGGTCTATATGCGCCATTCCGGCATCAGTATCGGGCTATCGTTTTAAGAGGTATATCTCAATACCTTCGCCGTTACAGGCAAGTCTCTCTCTCCCATAATTGGGAGCAGGATGCCCTAAGGGCAAGGTGAGGACAGCGAAGGGAGCAGGGGTGAAAGGCTCAACGCTTTTCCTGAATTGGAACAACTATTCCAAAGGGAGGCGTAGCTAAAAGGGTACCCGCCAATTTTAGGCACGTCCCGACACTCCTTACCTCTTGACAGCACTTGCAAATTATGCGAAAATGGACGGTAAGAGGAGGAGCTATTTATGAGCCGAGGCGCACCGCTCCGTGCCGCCATTCACCGCCTAACGGAAGCCGTTCAGTTGCTCACGCCTGCCCGCGACGTTTGTCAAATGGTCGTCGAAGAGGCACGTCGGCTCACTTCTGCTTCTCGTGCAGGACTCTGCCTATTTACGGTTGAGCGAGATATGCTCGATTATGTTGCCGTGGCAGGTGAAAACGCTCTGGATATTGTTGGGCTACGTATTAAAGTCGCGGACTCTCTCTCCGAACCTGTTATAAAAACAGGACAGCCGCTTCTTCTTGACAGGCGCACCCCGCTTGAGACAGGCGACCTCTTCGCTCCCCTAGAGGCGGGAAACGCCGCTTACAAACCCGCACCGCGTTGGACGAGTTCCGAAGCACAGTCGGGTCCTCGTTCCGCTGCCGTCGTTCCGGTTATGAGCGCAGGGCGCACTATAGGCACACTCTCCGCACTCAACAAAGTGGACAGCACGTCAGGGCTATCTCCGTTCCCCGCGTTTGACCAAGAGGATATAGACAATCTTGCCCTCCTTACCGAATTCGTCTCTCTCTCTCAAAAAGTAGAGACCACCGCCCGCACTGCGTATGAGCAGGGGCGTGAACTCACCGTACTATATCAGGCGACTCAGACCGTTTCTAGTAGCCTTAGTGTACAGAAAGTCATGGAGGAGGTTTTGGAGGCGATATGCGCCCACCTCGAACACCACTCTGCCGTCTTCTTCCTGCTCAATGACGACCACACGCACCTCTTTATAGCGGCAGAGCGCGGACTCTCCAGCTCTGAGAGTGAGGTACAACTCTCTGTCGATTCTGGAATCCATGCTCAGGCACTCCAAAGCGGACAGCCCATGTTGATTGAAGACACCGATGCCTGTGAGGACTTTGTAGATATCTCCGAACGAACGCGTGCCCTCTCTGTTATGTATGCCCCTATACGAAGCCGTGAGGAGAGCCATGGTCTCCTTATCGTGACGAGCTTTCAGCGCAACGCCTATCACTCTGATGATCTCAAGCTACTCTCCGCCGCCGCGCTGCAAGCCGGAATTGCGATAGAGAATGCGTGGCTCTACGAGGACGCACAGCATCAAGCAGAGGAGGCGAATGCCCTCTACGAACTGTCCCAACACGTCAACGAGAGCCTACAGGTTGAGAATGTGCTGAATTTCGTTGCCGATAGCACATTGGAGTTACTGAAGGCTGATAAATTTGCGCTTCTCTTGCGTGACCCCAAGACAGACCGTCTAGTACCCCAAATTACGCGTAATCTCGACCCAGTACTTGCCTTTGGTACGGAGGGGCACGCTATAGGGGAGGGAATTGGAGGTTGGGTGTTCGAGTGGCAAACACCACAAGCCATTGCAGATGTGTCTGCCGATAGACGCAACCAGTCTGCCCCTATTCATCAGGCGGGTGTCGCCTCTACACTCTGCGTGCCGATGCACGTAGGCGAAGAGGTCATTGGGGTTATTCACGCTATGAGCGAACACCGCCGCCTCTTCACCGTCTCTGAGATGGGGCTGCTCTATACCATAGCGAATCAATCCGCCGTTGCCGTCGCAAACGCTCTTCTTTTTGAACAGACACGCGAACAGTCGCAAGAGATGAAGACCTACTTCAAACGGGTGGCAAACGCGATAGGGAAGGCGTTGACACACGGTAATCTACCGCAAATTCTCGCCGATATTTCACTTGAGCTCATGCGCGGAGACCGCTGTACGATATATCAGTGCGAGGCGGAGACACTCAAGCTTGTTGCCTCTTCTCAATGCCGCGCTACTGCCATGCCCGACACTAAAATGGGACTAGGAGCAGGCTTAGCGGGATGGGTTGCGAAGCGTGGGCAGAATCTCACTATCGTGGAGTTAGAGCGCGATGCGCGGGCGGAGATACACGGCTGGATTAAAAAGGAGAACTTGAGCTCCTATCTCGGCATTCCTATTAAGTCGGGGCGGCGTACCGTCGGCGTACTTGAAGTGTATACGCACGAACCACGCGAATTTAGCAAAGAAGAGGTGAATCTACTGGCGAGCTTTACACGGCGCGTGCGCGTCGCTGACCAGTTAGATCTGCTTCTAAAAGAGGTAGATTTAGAAAAGGAAGACTATGCAGGAACCGAGTGAAAATATAAAGAAGGAACCCACCGAATGGGTGGAGAGCCGTGAGACAGGCTATCCCTCCATCTCATCACCTGTTTTTACGACCCCACAGGGAACGTACTACCTACAAGCACCGGGAGTCGCCCTATTATCCAAGCCTGCCGTTAATATCGCAGGTCTTGGCGCATTTTTAGAGGGCTTTGATGGTAAGTTGCAGTTCCCTCAATATCTCAATGATACTACGCCTCTACCGTCAGGTACGCAACTCTGTAAGGTGGCAGGGCAGCTGTGCTACGCCAGTTTCACCCCTAAGCGTACCAAAAACGAGAACGCACAACGCTATTTTCAGAACATTAAGGATTCAGGGCACGGCTCTGTGCTGGAACACGCCAACTACTCCCTGTTGTTTTATGGTATTTCGCGCTCCGTCACGCACGAGCTAGTGCGGCACAGGGCGGGTATGGCGTACAGCCAGTTAAGTCAACGCTACGTAAGCGGAACCGTTTTGCGCTTTGTGGAGAGACCGGAGTATCAGGACGACCTCGAACTGCACACACTGTTTGAGAGGCGAATAGATACCGCGGCTCACGATTACGAAACGATTGCCGAGGGATTGGTAGCACGGCAGAAGTTGGGTTCTACAATACTCTCCGGTGAAGTGCGTACCGACCTTCGCAAAAAAGTACAGCAGACCGCTCGCTCTGTACTGCCGAACGAGACCGAAGCTCCCATTGTAGTAACGGGAAATGCACGGGCGTTGCGGCACTTCATTGAGATGCGGGCAAATCCCCACGCAGAGACGGAGATTCGCGCTTTGGCATTCCGTACTTACCTCTGTCTTGTCGCCATTGAGCCTATCTTGTTTGAAGACTACCGGATAGTGCGCGTTTCAGATGGAACGTATGCAGTAGAGACCGATTACCCTAAGGTATGAGCCAAAGTGCTTTTTAATCAAACCTCCGTTAGGAGATATCTACGGATAATGTAAACGGTCTTTATTAAAGAGAGTTTACTAAACACAAGTTCACCCTCCCATTTTTACGAAATGGGAGGGTGAACTTGTGTTTGTTTAACAGATGTAGCAAGAGATTGGGGGCACTACAAAATTGGCTTGCCCTTCTACATTGCGAACACCCACTTGAACAGTAGGCGTTGGACGAAGCTCTGCGCGTTTGGGTCGCCGATAATTACGTAGAAGTCGGTTCCTTTGCGCCCCGAATTGCGGTAGGAGAGGTAGGCATTCACTGCGGAGTTATCTATGACTACGCGCCCTCCAAACGACTGGAAGGGGTTTATCTCGTAGTTCATGGTTAAGATATGCTGTTGCGAGAAGCCCTGATAGCTCTGTAGGTACGCTGAATAGATAACGTCTAACCGCTTGCCTAAGCGGAAACTAAACTGGGGCCCATACGCGGTGTAAGGCAGATTGGCTTGCTGCCCTGTTGTGAAGTTTAGCCCCCAACGTCGGAATCGGTTTGTAGCGTTGCGCGTAAACTCGAAGCTGTAGGTGAAGTCTGTGTCGTCGCGGAACTTCCCCCCGTTTAGAAAAAAGTTGTACTGGTTATCGTTGCGCGATTCTATGGTGGCAAACAGACCTGCGTTTCGCTGAAAGGGAAGCCCTTTCAAGTCCCAGTTCCAGGTAGGGAGCCAGCCCAGTTCAAACCCGCGCCAGTAGCCTTGCCTCCAAACATTCGACCAGCTTACAAAGCCGGATAGCCCGTGATAGTTGGTATAGGGGGTATAGCCGAGGGTGTTGAGGAAGTTGTCTGCGACATACCGATAGCGGAGGGTGGCAAAAAGGTTTTTGTCTTGAAGGTTCAGCGCGGTTGTCCATGCCGCTCCTCCTGCCCCTTGTCCCAGTGACTGTACATACTGCGTGTCGTAACCCCATTTGCCTTTGCGGTAGTCCTGTACCATCGCTAAAACCGTATTGTCTGCTCCCTTTTCGAGATGCTGTAGTGCCATAAAGTTTATGCCTGATGTCGCGCTCTGCTCTCTGCGAACATTCATCACGAAGTTGGACTGGTTGCCGAAATCGACGGTGCTGAGAAAACCCAGTGAAGTTTTGTTGTCGGTTTTGCCATAGAGTTTTACTGCCGTATCCATGGAACCGATACGGGTAGAGTAGAAGAGCCGCCCTAACTGATAGGGTCTGCCCAATTCAAAATGGTCTTGCCCTTCCAGAAAGAAGGGGCGATGGTCTTGCACATAGCGCTCGGAGCGTGAGAAGTTGATGCCTTCCACTGCACCCTCTATGGTTGCGAAGTCGGGGGCGATTGTGGCGACGGCTGTAAGTTCTGGAGTGGGCTGATAGCGAATATCTACGCCGGTACGAATCTCACTCTTATCTTTTAAGGAGAGGCTGGGCATGAGGTAGGGGAGAAATGATAGGCGGGGTTTCCAGCCTTGGCTCGGAGGAGTGACTCCTTTCCAAATGCCTTCGCGCTCTGAAAAAAACTGCGTTCCTATATCGCTCCACATAGACAGAATCTGTGTGCGCTGATGATAGCGGCGAAAGTTAATTCCAATGTTGACAGGCTTGCGCGTGCGTGGATAGGAGAGTATCGCCCATGGGATTTTCATCTCCACTGTCCAACCATCTGCGACGCGCTTTACGGATGCTGCCCAGTCGCCTTGCCACTCGATTTTACCTGCCCGCCCTCCGCTCAGTTTTGTACTCCGTGTTCCAATGGCGTTTACCATAAAGATAGAGTAGCCATCGAACTTAAAGGTCAGGAAGGGGTCGAGTTCTACTGCAACGAAGTCATCGGCTTGCAATTTTGCGTCGCGCACTGTTTCGCGTGCCACAATGCCTTCGGGTTTGCTGTCGTGGCAGTAGTAGCCTACATAGATATTCTCTGTATCGTAGAGAAGAGAGACCTCTGTCTGTTCATTGACGGGCTTGCTTTGCGAAGGGTCGATGAAGGTTTGGGCTTTAGTCGCGAGGCTCCATATTTTGTCGCTCAGGTCGCCGTCTATAACAGGCGGCTGGGCGTTTTTGGGAATGGG
>JAPLCR010000323.1:13515-17875 GCA_026392135.1 Armatimonadota bacterium | reverse complement strand
GCACAAAGCTCGCCTCCTTAACCCCATTTTGAAATGGCGAGGGACTTACTGCTACTGGGGGCGTAACCTTTGGCATCCTATCCTTCAAAACGGTGTGAAGTAGTGGTGGGGCGCGGGTAGAAGTGCCTGATGGACTAGGCTGTTGTTCTGAAAGATTCAACTTGAGGCTGGAGAGGCTTGACATCTGCTACTCTGTAGTGATAAAATCGGCTGTGTCTTGTAATTTTTTATGTCTACGAGGTGGTTATCATGTTCGGATTTTTTCTCAGGATTAGACGGTCTTGGTATATTAAAAAGTGTAAAAAATTGGGTATGCAGATTGCGGATGACTGCCTCTTCAAGAGTGACCTTCGTCAATCATGATGGGGGGACATGGGTTTTTCGCCAACAGCCCCAGTACAAAGGTGTCATCAAGTTCGGGCGCATCACTATTCATGACAACTGTTTTATCGGGCATGGAGTCGTTATTATGCCGGGTGTTAGTATCGGACCCAACTCCGTTGTGGGAACGGGTGCCGTTGTCACTAAGGACGTGCCCCCGAATACAGTGGCAGTAGGCATCCCCGCGAAGCCCATTATGACAGTGGAGGAGTATGCTGAGAAAAGCCTTGCCAACACTCCCGATTACGATAAGGAGGAGTATAAGAACAACAAGCGTGATGCTCTTGTGAAGCTCTACCCCTATCCTTGGTAAACGACTGGGCTATCTTAGGCATGAGCAGTTGTCGACTCTTGCTTTTCTGGTTTGCTCTCTCCTCTTTTCTCTCTGCACGCCCTGTATTGGCACAAAACGCCCTCAAAGTTCCTGAGTGGGTTCATCGCGTTACGCGCATGGCGTTTCTCACTCCCGGTGAGTTTGAGAAAGGGGTGGAGAGCGGGGCGCAGGTTTTTCACTTCAACCTCGTCTGGCCCTACTACCCTCTGAAACGAGAGGGCGGTACTGGACTGTCTGCTAATGAGAGTCAGCAACTGCGTGCATTTGTGAAGAGTTGCCACCAAAAAGGCATTAAAGCGGTACTTGGGCTACCTCCGTTTCCCTCCGTGGGGCATATTACTGCCTACCCTGAGTGGCGAATCGACCCTGACGGCTCCCGCAAAGTGAGAGCCGTACTTCCCCGCGAAGATGACCTCGGTACACGGCTCGCTTGTAATAACAGTCCGTGGGGGGACTATCTCATAGACCTTCTGGCGGAGCTGTTGACAGACTATCAACTCGACGGCTTCTCCTTCGACGGTAACGACCACCCTCCGATTTGCAGTTGTGTTTTATGTGCCCAAGGGTATCTGCAAGATACAAAGCGCACTCTCCCGCTCAAAATTGACCTCGATGACACTGCGTATCGGCAGTACCTTGTGTGGCGAGGTGAGAGGCTGGAGGCACACTATCGCAAGATGCAGGCGGGTATCAAGGCGGTGAACCCCAACGCTGTGATAATGACGTGGACGGTGAATGCGGGAAGATACGGGCACCTGCTCTACGCACCCCGTGCTATGCCGACCTCCCTCAATCGCCTCCTCGACCTTCCTATGCAGGAGTGGTGGCTTGATGAGACAAACCTCGGATCTAGTATCGCCCCCGCGTTTGGGGCGGCATACCTGCACTCACTGGCTGGCGCGTCGCCATCCGCCTCTGAACCCTATCTGATGTCGCATGGGAACCCTTATGGAACGCATAGCTTTCCCGCGCACGAAAGGCTCGTTCGCTCTCTTCTCGCCATAACGAACGGCAATATCACCGCGCAGTCGCTTGGTTGGGAGGGGCACTACGAGAGTGCTAAGCGCGTATTTCGAGAGGTAGGGTTGCGCGAAAAATGGCTCTTGAACACGCAGAAGGTTCCTCACGTCGCTATGCTCGTCAGCGAACAGACACGGCAGTTCGTGGCGTATAAAGACATTGTAGAGCGGTTTCTGCCTCCCATTTTCGGCGTGTTTCGCATGGCATTTGAGGAGCATCTACCGCTCGATATCCTGAGCGATTGGGAGGTAATACCACACACGCTCTCTCGCTACCGCGTCCTTATTCTGCCCAACGCGGTCGCTCTTTCTGCCACGCAGGTCAGCGCAATAAGAGAGTATGTGAGAGCGGGGGGCGGTCTTATTGCGACAGGTGAGACTTCGCTATGCGATGAACTTGGACGACCACAAACGAACTTTACACTCTCGGATGTGTTGGGTGTGACGTATCAGGGTATGGTGAACGCGCAGAGCGTTCGCACTCCCCTTGACGTTAATTTTGCACAGACGCTGTCCGAAAACTACTGGCAGAAGCGGGTAGGTGTGTCAACCCTTACTTGGCAGGCGCATCCTCTGTTTACAGGCAGTTACCTCAAGCAACTCGTTTCGCGCTCGTCTGTTGTCTTTCGAGGCTCCGCTATGCGAGTAGTCCCTACTGTGGAGGGGGAGGTTATTGCAAGGTTTACTCCTGCATCTGACCCCAAGGCATCATTGCCCGCTATCGTCGCACGAAATTTTGGAAAAGGGCGCGTGGTCACCTTTGCAACGGGGCTGGATAGTGCCTACTGGAGCTATTCATACCCTTACCAACGTGTTGTTCTGGCGAACGCGGCGGCGTGGGCGGCGCAGAAGCCTTTCCCGATAACCGTTCATGCGCCCATGGCAGTGCAGGCGACCTTCTTCCAGCAGGCGGACACACAGGGTAAGCGCATTATCATTCACCTTTGGAATGGGGTAAACACGACGGCGAACCATGGGCTTCCTGCGAATGAGGTTCCTTTACGAGAGGAGAGCATCTTGGTACACGGTATTCAGATAGATTTTCAGGGGCTTACTATTCGGCGAGTGCACGCGGAGCCGATGGGGAAGACGCTTCCGCTCATTCGTAACGAGAAGGGGGTGGCAGTAGAGGTTCCGCCTCTTGATATTCACACCTTAATCGTTGTAGAGTTGGGGGAGAAGGTAGCAACACAGAAACCGCGCATGAGCGCACAAGGAGGTAAGAGTGAAAAATCCTTTTGAACTGACGGATAGGCGGATTCTGGTGACGGGGGCTTCAGCAGGCATTGGTAGGCAGACGGCTGTTGAACTCAGCAGGTTGGGCGCAAAAATCGTTCTGGTGGCACGAAGCGAGGCGCGGCTTCTAGAGACTTACGCGCAACTAGCGGGTGAGGGGCACTCCTGCGAGGCGTTCGATTTGAACGACACGGATGCTATTCCCGTCAAACTGAAAGAGATTGCGAAAGAGACAGGGCTACTTCATGGCGTGGTTCACTGTGCGGGCATACAACAGACGAAACCGTTACGCGCTCTCACAAGTCAAGATATGGAGGAGGTTATGCGCGTCAACGTGACGGCTGGGCTACTGCTTGCGAAGGGCTTACGTCAGAAAGGAGTTTGCGGTGTTGGCGGAAGTATCGTCTTCATTTCGTCGGTGATGGGGCTGGTGGGAAACACCGCTCTCTCCGTCTACTCCGCAAGCAAAGGGGCACTTATCAGCATGACCCGCTCTTTGGCGTTAGAGTTAGCGCGAGAGGGGATTCGTGTGAACTGCGTCGCACCGGCGTTTGTTCATACTGAGATGTTTGAGGAGATGCGAACCCTTCTCACTCCCGAACAGATTGCCGAAATCGAAAAAGCGCACCCGCTCGGTGTGGGGCAGCCTGAAGATGTCGCCTACGCCGCTGCTTATCTACTGTCTCCTGCCGCGAAGTGGGTGACAGGCTCTACCCTCGTCGTGGACGGGGGCTACACTCTCTTATAGGAGACTATTATGTACGCAACAATAAAAGCGGTGGAGTACTACCTCCCGGAAGGCACTCTTCCTAACTCGGTTATCGCAAGCAAGTGGCCCGAATGGACAGAGAAGAAAATCGAATCGAAGATAGGGATTGCGGAGCGGCATCTCTCTGGTTCGGAGGAGTTTACCTCCGATATGGCGGTTATTGCTGCCCGAAAGCTGTTTGATTCTGGGGCTTGCACACCGGAACAGGTTGACTTTTTGATACTGTGTACCCAAACTCCTGACTATATGCTACCTACAACGGCGTGCATCGTGCAGGCGGAACTGGGGCTCGCAAATACAGTTGGCGCGGTGGATATCAGTTTGGGCTGCTCTGGGTATATCTACTCGCTAGGGTATGCGAAGGGGCTGATTGAGACAGGGCAAGCCGAAAATGTTCTGCTTATTACGGCGGATACTTATACCAAGCTGATTCACCCCGATGATAAGAGCATTGTCACGCTTTTTGGCGACGCGGCATCCGCTACGCTGGTTTGCGCGACTGACCGCTCGACCCCCTCCATTGGTCCCTTCGTGTATGGAACCGACGGCGGCGGGGCGAACAACCTTATCGTTCCCAATAGCGGCGTTCGCGGTCAGTACGATGCGAATGCTCCCTTGATG
>JAPLCR010000323.1:0-13492 GCA_026392135.1 Armatimonadota bacterium | reverse complement strand
CCCTTGATGGAAGATACGATGGGCAACAAGCGCACGGCGAATAACCTCTATATGAACGGGGGCGAGATATTTTCTTTCACGCTCACTACTGTTCCCGCAACGCTTGAGCGGCTCCTTACAAAGGCGAAAATTGGGCTGGACGATATTGACCTCGTAGTGTTTCATCAAGCGAACCTCTATATGCTGAAACACCTCCAAATGAAGATGGACATTCCCGACGAGAAGTTCTGCGTGAGGATGAAGCACTGTGGTAACACGGTTTCGTCGACTATCCCGATTGTTTTGTCGGAGCTGATGGCGGAGGGCGCGATTCAAAAAGGTCAGAGGGTTCTGCTTGTGGGCTTCGGGGTGGGGTACTCTTGGGGTGCAACATTGGTGGAGTGGGAGTAACCTAGTGGCAGAGGCACTCTCCGCGCACTGCTTCACGTCCTTCTTTCACAAGAAATGGAATTAAGGCAAGTGCCATCACCGAATCAAGCCACCACAAGTTCAGAAGGCGCGTGGCGATGAGTCCGACGATGAGGATAACACTCAAGTAGCCGCAGGCAATCGCTTCCATCGCGTCGGCACGAAGGGCGCGGCTGTTCAGTCTGCCTGCAATTTGGAGTTTCCAACCTGCGAGAAGGGGCATCCCCACTTTGGCGATGATTCCAATCGCTACGCCCCACACGCTTTCATGTGTGTCTGTCAGGGTATGCGATAGGAAAAGGCGATAGCCCGACGAAACCAGTATCAGCCCGACGAGCAGGTAGAGGGTGTAACCGACGACCTCCGACGCTTTGCGTTCACTCCGCTCCGTCTCCGCTTCGTTCATACGCCCTCGATACTCTAGTGCCAATCGCCATAGCAAAACGCACGCGCTTACGAGTTCGAGAATGCTGTCTACTCCGAAGGCTTCTAGTAAAAGGCTCCGCGCAGAGTAGCCTATCCAGAGCGAAGCCGCCCCCTCTACACACATCCACAGGAGGGTAATCCACGTCAGCCAGAGCGCGATACGGAGGTCGGCGCGGCGTTGCTCGGCTACGGCAATCTCAAGCATCATCTTCCCCTACAACAGTTCACGAATCGGACGCGCCGAATAGTCTACTACGGGCACTGGGCGATTTCCCGGCGCGGGCAACTCTTTCGTGAGCGGTATGCCTAGTGCTGAGTAGAGGGTCGCGGCGACATCGGCGGGAGTCGTGGGGCGGTCTTTTGGGTACGCGCCAATCTCGTCGGAGGCTCCCACTATCTGCCCCCCTTTGATACCGCCGCCGCCCATCACCATGCTCCAGCACTGGGGCCAGTGGTCGCGCCCGCCCGCCGGATTGATTTTCGGGGTGCGCCCGAACTCTCCCATCGCCGTCACTATCGTGTTTTTGTAGAGTCCCCTCTGGGCGAGGTCTTCCACAAGGGAGGCGTAGCCGTTATCGAACCAAGGTCCGCACAGCGTTTTATAAGCCTCTATAGGCGTGAAGGGGGCGGAGCCGTGAATATCCCACGTTATCTCGTTGAACACTGTCTCAAACATATTTATCGTCACGAAGCGAACGCCGCGCTCGATAAGCCGCCGCGCTAAGAGGCACGACTGCCCGAATTTGTTCATGCCGTAGCGGTTGCGCGTCTCCTCGCTCTCTTGCCGTAAATCGAAGGCTTCCCGCGCTTTCGCGGAGGACATGAGGGTATAGGCTTTGTGGAAATTTGTGTCCATGAGCCGCGCCGTCGCGCTCGACTCGAACGCGGAGATGGAGCCGTCCACCGCCTCGCGTAACTTCTTGCGCCTATCCTCACGAATCGCGTTGATGTAGTCGGGCGGGAGGAGGTCGGGAACCTTAAAGTCTTTTGCGGAGGGGTCTGCGTTCAGCGAGAAGGGGTCGTAAATTTTCCCCAGATAGCCCGCCGTCTGACCGTGCGGCAGGTTGCCTCCGGTGGGCCCCATCGGGCGGGGTAGGAGGACGTGGGCGGGTACGTCGCCCCGTGAACCCTTCACGTACTGCAAGACGCTTCCGATGTGCGGGTGTTCCAGCCCTCCCGTGAAGAGGCGCCCCGTCTGCATCATCTGATGCCCGGTATCGTGGACGGCGGCGGCGGTGTGGTAGAGCGAACGAATAATGGAGTACTTGTCCGCCATCTTCGCCATGCGCGGGAATATCTCGGAGATTTCCATGCCCGGCACGTTGGTCTTGAGGGGGCGGAAGGGACCTCGCACTTCGGCGGGCGCGTCCGGCTTCATATCCCACGTATCCAGTTGACTCGGAGCGCCGAGCAGAAACAGCATGATACAGTTTACATCCGTATCTTTGTTGAGTGCGCCCTGCGCCTCCATCTCCATATAGTTCGGGAGAGACAAGCCTAGTAGGGGAATGGCTCCCGCATGAAAGAAGTCGCGGCGTGTCATTCCATCGCAGAGATGCACCGGTTTTTTGGTATCGAGCCTGAACATAAACTTTCTCCTTTTCGCGTCTATCGCGAACTATTCAGAGGCGGTATGGGTTGGTATTTTTTGAGCGGTTCCCCCGCAATGTCCATAAAATAACTAGCCTCATTGCGCTTCATCTTGAGAAAATCGCGCAACCACTGTCTCTCATTGCTTGGGCTAGGCGAGAGGGCGTAGAGCAGGCTCAGAACGAGTAGCGTTCCCGTCATGGCGCGAACGCCCGAAGTGGTTAGCATCGGTAGGAGCGCTTTCCGCTTGATAAGACTCGCTATCCATGTTCCTATGACTAGCAGAATCGGAAACGCCGCTCCCAAAAAGTGAATCAACGCTATGTACTGCCAGCCGCTTACATCTGCGCCCGCAGGATTCCAGAGAACAAAGAGAACCAGAGACAGAATAACGCCCGCCCCGCACAGGACTGCATACTCGGTTTGAACGCGCCGAAACGCTAGTAGTAAGAGAGCCAAAACTAGCAGGCGCGCCATATTGCTGAGAAGTAATAGGTCGTAAGCGAGGGCAATCGCGCTTTTTAAGAAGGTTTCGGAACCCATTGGTGATTTCTCCAAACTCTTCTTCGCCTCGTCCCTTACCCGCATCATCTCGCGAAACTCCGCATCCACCCATCCAGACAGGGGGCGTTCTCTGCGCTGAATCAGGTAGGCGCTAAACTTGTCCTGCTTCTCTTGAACGCGCCGCTTTCGTTCCTCATCGCTCTTAGATGGAACTTCTGTAGGCTCATCCAGAGCCGTTCCAATGCCAAACAACGCCTTACCGGAGAGGCTTCCAATCATTCCCTGAGACTGATGAAACATCAGCGAACCAAAGTTGAAGATAGAACAGCGTAGACGAAGCGCCTTCGCGTGTTGTCCTTGCGCCTCAAATCGCCTTGCTGACGCGATAGTCTTACGCGCCATTTCGCGCATACGGGCGTAGTGCGGAAAGAGAGTGTTCGTCCAGTCCTCTATGGCGAATATCGTTTCGCGCTGTCCAAGCGCCTTCGCCTTCAAGCCCGCAATAGCGTCGTCTTCCGAGACCGCGTAGTCGTTGTATTGGCGGTATGCCGTGTTGCGGGTCTCAAGAAGCAGGCGCTCCGCCTCTGCATCGCGATGTTGAGCGAAAAGCCCCGTAATACGCATCATGCGAAAATAGGCGTTATCGGGGAAGCGGCGTTCCGATTCGCAGACTTGCGACACAAATTCAGAGAGCATGGCAGGAGCGTCGTCTGGTAGCGGATCTTCGGGCTTGCCACCTATTGTCGCGCCTTTAGATGGGTTTGGCATATACTTTAGACACACAAGGCGCAACCAGTGAGCGATAAGCACAGGCTCTTTTGGATAACGTTTCACCAGCGTTAGAAGTTTCCCAAGGCTCTGTGTTTCGCCCTGCGGCTCGGAGACTGCGAGATAGGCATACTGCTCCTGCCAACCCTGACTCCGCTCTGCGACTGCTTTCAGTTGAGGCAGGTAGTCGGGAGGGCTAGCTTTTGGGATTTCATCTGTAGTTAAGTTGGCAAACGAGTTTAGCGACGACAGCGAACTCTGTTCGGACACAAGATAGCGTATCTGCCGCCAACGTAGCCAACTGCCCGACGAGAGCAGAATATAGCCCCATAGTATTGCGAACGCAAGCGTAACAAGGATGACGCGCTTTTGGTTTGGCATGAAGCCCCCCCTAAGTCCCGCAAAGCGGATAAGGCGACGCATTGAACGCAACTGAGATCATGCTTGTTAATTCCACACTTCCCCGAATTGTCCTGCTTTATTCGCTCATATTTCAATTTGAACGAGGCGTAACGCAATTTTATTGGCAAATAGACAGTGAAGGCAGGGGTTTTTATTTTCGTTGTCGAACACTCTCTTATAGGGCGGCGAGTACGAGTTTAGGGTTGCGGCTCTTCACATAACCTCACCCAACCTCTCCTTCGCAAAGGAGAGGAGCCTTCGTGGGTTGAGATTGGGAAGCCTGTGCGTGTTATTCTAAGTTTGGGACTGTTTTGCGTATTGCGCGGTTAATTCCCAAAGAGTGAACTCTTACGGCGGCGAAGCCCTATTATTCTATTTTTAAGAAGAGGTGTTCATCACAATGAATACGGAATTTAAGTTTTCGGCAGGCGTTTGGAACCTGCACACCGGAGCCGACCCCTTTGGACCTCCCGTCCGCCCTGAGCGCGACTTTGTGGAGAAGTGTCAAATCCTGAAAAAACTGGGTTTCGACTATGTGCAACTTCACGACGACGACGCGGTTCCGATGGACGTGCCCGCGTCCGAGACTGCCGCGTACTGCAAGAAACTCAAAACGATTACGAGCGATATTGGGCTAGAGGTGGAGTTTATCGCCCCGCGTATCTGGGAAGACCCGCGCTTTGCAGACGGCGGTCCCACCTCCAATAGCGCCGTCTCTCGTCAACTCGCGCTAGACAGGGCGAAACGCTCTGTAGATATAGCGAATGAACTCGGCACGGATAGAATCGTGCTGTGGCCCGCCCGCGAAGGAACCTACATTCGCGAGGCGAAAGACGCTATTACCGCCTATCAGCGTCTGCTGGACTACTGCAACGCTATCCTGAACTTCGACCCGAAAGTGCGTATACTGGGCGAAATGAAGCCCAACGAACCGATGGACTTGATGTATCTGCCTAGCACGGGGCATATGTTGGCGCTCTGCTATCAGACGGTAGACCCAAGCCGAACGGGCGTTCTTATCGAGTCGGCACACTCTATTCTCTTGGGGCTAGACCCCTCCGATGAGATGGCTTATGCGCTTTTCCACAAGAAACTGTGGGGCGTTCATCTCAACGACCAGAACGGACTCAAGTTCGACCAAGACAAGACCTTTGGAAGCGTTGACTTGCGCCGCGCCTTCAATCAGGTGGATGTGCTTGTGCGCCACGACTTCGGCAAGAACGGCGAAGTCGTTGGTCTCGATGTGAAAGCGATGCGAACGCAAGCCCACGACATCTCGACGAAACACCTCTCCAATAGTAAAGAGGTCTTCGAGCGGCTGGTGCAACTTGCAGTCAGCATAGACCGCCAAGAGTGGCAGTCCTACGTGGACGCGCAGGACTATGAAGCGTTGGAGATGTTCCTGCTCCGCCACTTCTTGAAAATTTAGCAGGTTCCGCATTCCAAACGGTAGAGGGGATAGGACGCAACTCGCGCCTATCCCTTTTGCTTTGAGGAGGTATGAGTTGATACACACCGGACTTGAAAACAGAGTCGCGCTCATCACGGGCGCGAACAACCCGCAGGGTATTGGGGCGGGTATCGCCCGCTCTCTCGCCGCGCAGGGGGCGCGTGTCTGCCTACACTACTTCCGCACGCACCAGTCTCTGGAGGGTGACACTGAGACGGCGGGAGAGGGGCACTATCACGCGCAACAGGCGAAGTCGGCGCAGGACATTGCGCGAGAGATTAACAGCGCGGGAGGTAACGCCCTCTGCATTGAGGCGGACTTAGGCGACCCGCTCACACCTACTGCGCTCTTCGATTTTATTGAAAAGCAGTGGGGGGCGGCGGAGATCCTCGTCAATAACGCCTGCTACTGGGAGAGCGACACGTTTCTGCCGCCAGAGCAGGAGACGGTGTCAAAGCAGGTGGAGACATGGGCGGCGCGTCCGCAGACCTTTCGTCCCGATGTTTTCGATAGGTTGTTCGCAGTGGATACGCGGGCAGTGGCGCACCTTATGACCGAGTTCGTGAAACGCCATATCGCGAAAGGGGCGACCTATGGGCGTATTGTCAACATTAGCACGGACGGGGCGCACTGCTTCCCTAGCGAAGTGACCTACGGCGCGGCGAAACTGGCGGTTGAGGGCTACACGCGAAGCGCGGCGGTGGAACTCGGCAAGTTTGGCATTACCGTCAACTGTATCTCGCCGGGACCTATTCAGACAGGGTGGATAACGCCCGAATTCGAGAAAGATTTAGCAGTAAATACTCCGCTTGGGCGGGTTGGAACGCCTTCTGATATTGCCGATGTCGCGGTGTTTCTGGCTTCTGAGCAGGGGCGTTGGGTGACGGGGCAGGTAATCAAGGTGAACGGGGGGCATAGTGTCTAATTGTCGCGCAAGCAGGATATTGCGCGGCAGAACACCAATAACACCCTATAGTCCGCCGTTGCAAGGAGCGAAACCATGTCCTACACTCTCTCTGACCTAAACACAAAAGAAGCCCTCCTCATGGAGTTGGCGCACGACCTTAAAACCCCGCCCGCAAGAGTTCCAGAACCCGCCTCCGAACCCTAGCTGTGGCGCAAGGAGACGAGCGCCCTCACGACCAACAACACCCTCGCGAATCAGGTGGTGCAGACGGGCGTGCTTGACTTTGCCATACAGAATACGGCGCAGAGGGTTCGCGCACTAGAGCCGAATATCGCGCTAGACGAACTGATACTGGATGTCGCTTTCGTTATCAACTGCCATATCGCGCTACGCCTTGTCTCCGCTTTTGATGCCTACGTGAGTGTGGAGCTACACCCCGCTTTCGCCCACTCCGCCGAGACCACATTTCGCTACGCGCAACGCTACTATGCGGTCTGCCCTGAGCGTTTTATCGTGAAGATACCCCTTACGCCAGAGGGCTACTGCGGGGTTGCGAAGGCGCGGGAGGACGGTATCCCTATCAACTTCACGCTCGGCTTTTCGGCGCGACAGAACTACCTCGCGGCTCTACTCTCCCGTCCAAACTATGTGAACATCTTTTTGGGGCGGCTCAACGCGGTGGTCGCCGACAATAGACTCGGCGACGGTAAGAACGTGGGGGAGCGGGTCACGCTCGCTTCGCAGAACGCGCTTATCGCGCTGAGAACCGCCGATACGACTGTCCCCACGCATCAAATCGCCGCCTCTATGCGAAACGCCGAGCAGATGGTATCTTTGGCGGGCGTGGATGTATATACCGTTCCTCCGAAAGCCGTCGCTGAGTTCTATCAGCAGGAACACGCGCCGGGTAGCATTACGTCGCGTTTGGGCGAGGACTACGCTGTGCAACTGAACGCCGACGCGGATAGAGCCTACATTGAGACCCTCTGGACAGTGGATAACAACTTCAAGCGGTTCGCGAAGGCGTTGGCGGCGCGTGACGGAACAAACCTGACAGGCGATGATTTGCGGGAGGCGGATAGGGATTTCGGGACGCATCTCTTTACTGCGTTTACGGCGGAGGAGCAGACGGAGATTCGCACGAAGGGCAAAATCCCCGATGTGGCGCGGTGGAAAAGCGCGACCTCCCTCGATAACCTGATGACCGAGTCGGCGTTACAGTCCTTCGTCGTCGACCAATCGGCTTTGGATAGCCGTATTCGCGACCTTATCACACGAGGTTAGAAAAGAGGAATCTGTACTGATGTGGCAAGCCGCTCTACTAATACTCGCCCTACTTCAAGCCCCGCAAGTCGCAGAACAGGCGAAATTCGAGGCGCGTGCGAAAGACTGGCGCATGGGCGCGATTGTCTATCAGGTCTTTGTAGATAGGTTCGCGCCGAGCCAGAACCTCGATGCGAAGAAGAAGGTTATTGTCTCCCCCCGCAAACTCAAGGAGTGGTCTGAGACTCCTACGCCTTCAAAATACGACCCCAAGATAGGGTATCCGCACGTATTGGAGTTTTGGGGCGGCGACCTCAAGAGCGTTCAAAGTAAACTGGACTATATCGATTCGGTGGGCGCGGATGTTCTCTACCTCACGCCTATTTTCAAGTCTTACTCCAACCACAAGTACGACACGGAGGACTACAAAGCTATCGCACCGGAGTTCGGAACGCGGCGGGACTTGCTGGATTTGATTGCGGATGTTCACAAACGCCGTAAGCGCATTATGCTGGACGGCGTGTTCAACCATATTGGCAAGACCTCCCCGATATTTCAGGAGGCGCAGAGGGGCGGAAAAAGTAGGTATCGCGACTGGTTCACATTTGGGAAAGAGTTTCCGTCGGGGTATAGAGGGTGGTACGGAGGCGCGGATATGCCCGCCTTACGCCTTGAGAATCCGGCGGTGCGCGACTACCTTTGGAACGCGCCGGACTCGGTGTTGCGGAGTTATCTTCGAGATGGAATTGACGGATGGCGGCTTGATGTCGCGTATGACATTGGGCCTCGCTATCTAGCGGAGGCGACGAAGGCAGCACACGAAACGAAGGCGGGAAGCGCGGTTATCGGGGAGATTTCGGGCTATCCTGCGAACTGGTTTGGCGCGGTGGACGGCGTTTTTAACTTCCACTCGATGCAGGTGGTTATCAATATGCTCAACACCGATATTTCGGGGGGACGCGCCGGGCAGATGCTTGCGCGGGTGACGCAAGATGCAGGGATTGAGAACCTGCTTCGCTCGTGGCTCCAGATAGATAATCACGACACGCCTCGCGCCGCCGATACTATCGCAGACCGTAGCCTTAGAAGGCTGGCGCAAGCCCTGCTCTTCACGCTACCCGGCTCTCCGGTTATCTACTACGGCTCGGAACTCGGTATGCACGGCGCGGGCGACCCGCAGAACCGCGCTCCGATGCGTTGGGACTTGGCGAACGACAAGAACCCCGATTTGACGTGGGTGCGGCAGTTGACAAGGCTTCGCAAAAAGTATCCCGCACTGCGCTATGGCGACTTCCAAGCACTCGATACGGATAGCCTGCTCGCCTTCACGCGCATGACGGACAAGATGGGCGAGACCGTCCTCGTAGTAGTGAACCCGAATAACGAAACGACGCGGGAGACGTTCGCAACGCGAGTGGGGCGCATTTTGAGTTGGGGAGACATGGAGGACGTTCTGATGGGCGAAAAGCTTCCCAGCAAGACAGGGCTACTCTCAGTTTCGATGCCCGCTCGTAGCGTTCGCCTGTTTGTTCCGTCATTGAAGTCGTTTTCAGGCTACTCACCGTTTTTGCGGATACCTTAAAACATCAGTTTCTCAAGCCCACACTCAACACTACACCCGGCATAAAGGAGCGTCTGTCCAAGGAGTCGTGGCGGAGGGTCAGTGTCTGCCCTAAGCCACCAAAGATAACCTCTTGGCTTGCCACAAACCCTGAAAGCCTCACGCTATGTATAGGAATATCGCTGAAAGTAGCACCTCTTGCACCTTCAATCTTCTCGACGGTATTGGAAGGAAGTGAGGTGGGCGGGTTGACTCGCCCCTCTGCTATTTTTTGTGCCGTGAGAAGCGCAGTTCCGGAAGGCGAGTCTAGCTTTTTCTCATGGTGCAGTTCGATGATCTCGACATCAGGCATATATTTGGCTGCTTGCGCCGCGAACTCCATCATAAGCACTGCGCCAATTGCGAAGTTGGGAGCGACGAACGCGCCGATGCCTTTCGCTTTTGCGCGGCGGTCAATCTCCTCCAACTGCTCTTGCGACAGCCCTGTTGTTCCTACCACAGGTGAGACCCCGTTCTCAATAGCGATTTTCAGGTTGTTGAAAACGCTGTCCGGCAGTGTGAAATCGACCAGAACATCCACCGCGATAACGGCTAATGCAGAGGCTAAATCCTCTACAATCGGAACACCTGTGCGCCCCAATCCGACTAATTCACCTGCATCTACTCCCACGTTTTGATGGTCAACGGCGAGCGCGAGGGTCATGCCCTCTGCCTCCATGATAGCACGGACGACTTCACGTCCCATGCGTCCTGCCGCTCCTGCCACAGCCACGCGAATGAGCGAACTCGGCGTTTCGGTAGCTTCGGCAACAGCCTCCTCTACTTTGTGTTTGGCACCGCGTTTTGTTGTGGCGGGGGCTACGATAGCAGGTGTCTCTATAGGATATTCCGACTGATTCCAGCCCGTTGGTGCGAGGAAGAGCGCAGCCACCAACTTGTAACAACGGTTTTCGCCTGCGACTTCTGAGAGTAGAGGCTCGGAGAGGCTGATAGTGAGAAGGGGAGACTCTGAGGATGGGATGCCAAAATCTTCGAGAGTATAGGTTCCTAGCTCCTTCAACCGTAGGCGTGGTTCCCACTCCATGTCGGTAATAGCGAGGTTGTACTGAGTTCCCATTAGGTCGAAAATTACTCGAACCTGCTTGTCGCCGGACTTTCGTGATTTTACGATAAAGTGTAGGTTTTCGGGCTGAACTAGGGCTAGTGAGTGACTTGGAATGTCGTTTCCTGCCGATGCCGGGTAGGTAATACGGTCTTCCACACCGCCCAGTAGTGTGGGTCCCAAAGTAAGAGACGCTTTCAGCAGGGCGATATGCTCTGCTGTCAATCGGCGACTGGAGAGTTCCCACGTTTCAGGACGAATTAGCCAATCTTCCGGGTGGTGAGGTTGGGGGTTGGGTTTATCGAGGGGGATGCGAATTATGTCGTAAATTTGAGCCTCGGAGGTGTCATCCAGAGTATAGTGACGGTCTTGAAGCACACCCTCTGGCATTATAGAAACGGGGCGTATCCAGCCTTTGCCGTCCGTTCGTACACCAGCAACACACCGACCAGAGTGTTTACGTGAGTTCGCAAGGCAGATTATTTCAATGATAGGCATGACGGCTTTCTCCTCAAAGATGGTGTATGTCTATGGCTCCCCAATGCTCTTGCAAATACTCTACGACGAGGCGGCGGTGGCAGTTTTCAGCGGTGGCTTCGCTACAGAGTAGAACAGTCGGTGGGATGAAAAGGTCAGGCGAGAGCTGCTTCTCAATCTCCCGCTCCTCCATCAATCTCCGAAAGAGAACTTCATACTCTGCCCAACTCCCCTTACTCTTCTTATAAGCATCTAAAATTTCAGGAGTGGGAGCGAGTAGAGGCTCATGGACGTACTCGATATCACAAATAGTGTTTAAGAAGTAGCGCAGGTCGTCGCGTTTGCTGAACCCTGCGAGTTGGGAAGAGTTGCGGAGGCGAACATCCAGAAGGCGGCGAATCCCGGCTTGTTTTAATCTCTCGAAAAACTCTTCGGCGGATTTTTCGGTAAAACCGATTGTGTAGACCTCCAAAGTTGTACCTCTTCCTCTATAAATAGTGACTGCTGACCAGATGGGTTTTCCGTGTCGGATAGCTCCTGCTCCGTCTGAAGCACTCCATCTGCGCGAATATGGCGAATATCCCAGCCTGTGTTAACCAGTACCCTACCGATAAGCAGTCTGCGGTGACAGTGGGAGGGATGCTCTTCGCTACAGATTACTGCTACTCTATGGGATTCACAAAGTTCGGCAAGTTGGCTTAAACCTTCGCGGAATCGCGGCGAACTGGCTACTTTGTCGTAGAGTACGTGCCCACCATCGTCGTAGAACTCCGGCTCTTCTGGTCTTCCTCCCAGCTCTTTCCCTGAAAACCGATAAGCTACCCCCTGCCCTTTAAGGGCGGGTTCCAGCTCTCGCGGGTTGAAGTGAGGGACGTACCGTGAGTAGGGCTGAGAGCGTGTATCCACCACAACCTCTATCTCTTGCGACTTCAAAAGCTCAAAGAACCGCTCTAGTGAGTGGTTAGAGTGCCCAAGTGTGTAGAGAGTGGGAGCGGTGGACATGGTTCAGCTTCGTGATTAGACACGGGAAATGGGACCGAGTGCGGTGAGCGTCTGTAGCTCTGTAGAGAGTACCTTATTGGCTACCTCTGCGATGTTATCGTGCGTTATCGCGTTGTAGTGCTCCAAAACCTCTGTAACGGGTATTACGCGGTCAAAAGAGAGTAGGGAGTCCGCATAACGGCTCATGCGCGAACTCATGCCTTCCAATCCAAGCACAAGTGCCCCTCGTATTTGCGTCTTTGCTTTGGTGAGTTCGTCCTCTGTTAAGCCGTTGGTTCGTACCTTCTCACATTCGGCAAGGGTCAGGTCGAGTACTTGTTGGAAAGTCTCTGGACTAGTGCCTCCATAGACACAGAAATGCCCCGCGTCGAGATAGGTGCGCGTGTAGGAGCCGATAGAGTAGGCAAGCCCTCGCTTTTCGCGTATCTCCTGAAAGAGGCGTGAACTCATGTTTCCGCCCAGAACGTTGTTTAGAATGGAGAGTGCGAATCGCTCTTTCTCGTACTTGTTATAGGCGGCGGTTCCTATACAGAAATGCACCTGTTCGGTGTCGCGTTTGGGGACTCGTTTGCTTTTTCCAGAGGCTTTCGCGGATTTCAGTGCACGCTTGGGGGCTTTGCCCGACATATCACTAAGTGCGTTCTCTACGAGTTTGACGAGTCTGTCGTGGTCAAGATTCCCTGCCGCTGATACGACAATCCGTTCAGGGCTATAGAATGTTGCCATATACTCCAAAATCGAATCGCGGGTGAGTGAGGAGACGGTCTTCTCCGTTCCGATGATTGGCTTGCCTAGGGGGTGTGTTTTCCAAAGCACCTGCTCGTAGAGGTCGTGTACCTGCTCCTCCGGTGAGTCCTCGTACATCTTTATCTCTTCAATAACAACGCGCTTCTCTCGCTCTATCTCTTCAGGGTCGTGTAGAGAGTTTCGGAACATATCGGTCAATATGTCGATTGAAAGCTCCATATCTTCTGCAAGTACCCGCGTTTCATAGCACGTAGTCTCTTTACCGGTGAAGGCGTTGAGGTGCCCGCCGCGTGCCTCAATCGAGTCGGCAATCTCCCAAGCACTACGCTTTTGTGTGCCTTTGAAGAGCATGTGCTCAATAAAGTGGGAGATACCGCGAATGGCAGGGGCTTCATCGCGGGAACCGGTGCCAACCCATAGCCCTAGAGAGATGGACTGAACGTGTGGGACAGCCTCAGAGACGACGCGAACGCCGTTGGAGAGGGTAGTGATGTCGATATTTTCGGATGTGTGTTTGGTCATAGTTGAGGAATATGATACCTCAAAAACGGCGATTGGCGAAGACGTTATGCCTAATTATAGCTTTGGTTAGGTTAGGTTTTGTATAGATTGGTGCGCTGTTTCTGTGGCTGACCAGTAGGTATTCTCTCCCTGTTTTCAACAAAGTAAACACGGATATTTGCAAACGCGTTAAAACAGAGTAAAATATCTTTAATAGAAGCAGTATAGATTTTCCATAAAACCCCATGCAAAAGATAACTGCACAATTCGAGAGGAAAAGAAAATGAGTGACAAAGAAAACACTGGTATTGATAGAAGAGAGTTTCTCTATCGTGCCGGGCTAGGAACAGCTTTACTCAACATCACCCCAGAGAGTATGGCGCA
>JAPLCR010000191.1 GCA_026392135.1 Armatimonadota bacterium | reverse complement strand
GGCGTCCCTCGGCGGATAGGTCAGCGACAGGAGTCGACTGGCTAGCCGCGTCGGAGGACAGGGGAAGGTCGCCCACTGCTTCGGCAAGGCGACCTTCGCTGTGTTAGAGGCGGAATCGGTTCCTCTGGAGTTCCTCCGAGAGAAGGCGGCTGACGGCATACAAGCGTCTCTCCTCTCGTTTAGGCAGGGACTCCTCCGAAAGGCTACGGGCGAGGCTTATGAGTATCTGAGCCAGATGTCGAAAGAGCGCTATCCGTTGGTTTATCGTGGAGAGTCGTCGTTGCGAGGCGGTAGGAACCTTTTGGGAAGTGTGAGGATGAAGCGTCATAGGAGGGGGTATTAGCGGGTATAGAGAAAGCGCAAAAAGAAGAACAGCGCCGAGGCGGCGAGAAAGGGAAACAGAGCCTCTTCCGCGCTTGAGCCTGTGAGGATGCGCCACTTGTAAGGGAGCAGGAAGAGACGCTTCGTGAACGGCGTTCCGGGTATCCCTGTCCGCGTACAGGCGTCCGCCATGAGGTGACTGGCGTACCCTAACCAAAGAGTGAGCGGTATCTGCCAATCTACGACGAAGGCGAAGGGGATAAGCCCTCCCGCCAACACTCCCAGCGCAGGTATTGAGTGAAGAAACCCGCGATGTCCCCACGCCTTGTTCGCGCTGTTGGCGAACGGCGCAAACGGCTGTATTCCCTTGATACTGAGCGATTTTATCTTTGACTCCACAGCGTCTAAATCCGGGAGTAACGCGCCAAACGCGGTTGCCGCCGCTAAGAGCGGTACATTGTCGGCGGTAACGGCATGAGGAATGAGCGATACTCCCCAGAGGGCGCTGAGTCCAATGAGTACGTGGGTTCTCGCCATCATGTGACCTCCTAGTGGTTGGGTTACGGGTAAAGATATTACATCGCCTACGGTTGGATTTTCAGGGAGAGACATCGCCCCTTCCTGCTTGCGCGGGCTACCTCGCGGTCGTTTCGGATACATCTGTCTCAGAGCGTCAAAGTAGGCTTCGTCTAAAACAGGTTCGTTTGCCGCCTCTGTAATAGCGCCAATTCGGTTTTGAATCAAGAGTTGCGTCAGTTCGTCTCCTTCTATGAGGCGAATGGGGGCGGTTCTGTCCGCCGCAACCGCTTTCCTGGCCGCTCTGGAAAAGGTGGAGGTGGTGATGAGGATTCCCTGTCTTGCTCCGGTTCTGAGCATGGCTCCTCTCAGTTCGTCTACAAATCGACGCGGGACGCGTTCGGCGTACTGCTTCACCTGAGCCACAATGGAGAGTCGGGTGACTCCCACTTCGGTGTAGGCTTGCACATCCAGTCCGCCATGCGTTGTTTTTCGACTGCGTACTCGACATCCCATGAGTTGCACGTCGGTATAACCCATTGAGACAAGCAGGAGCCGGACACACTCCTCGTAAGCGTGGAAACTGAGGGAGAGTAGTTCACCTTTGAGTGTTTGAGTGGCTTGTTGGTTCATAGCGCCTCCTGTTCCCGCTCCACAGCGATAAGGTTATCGCCCTCAGAAGAGGCTTCACGAGACCAACGCCCGGAACGGATGTGACGATATTGTGACTTGACGCTATCTTTCTGGTCGTAGAGGCAGTCCGGAAGACAGCCATTGCACAACGCCAGTTCGCAGACGGAGGGAGTGAGGAACGTTCCATCTACCGAGATGAGGTCGCGCGGGTCTATACGGCATCCCAACTTCCGTTCTAACGCCTTTGTCAGAGCGCATACGAGGGCGTAGGAGGGAGAGGACTCTCCGCGCATGAGGCGGCTCAAAGCGGAGCGAGAAATGCCCGCGTCTTTGGCGAAGCGGGAGGCTCCCTCGATGTAGTAGTCCTGAATGTGTTCCATAACCGCCGCTAAACGGTTCGTGACGACAGACTCAGGGTTCTTCTTTGTAAAGGGCGTGATTGAGGCGCGTCTTCGCAAAGAGGTCGTGTTGGCTTTACAGGGGCGAAATGTTTTTGGCGGGTGACGATGTGGCATGGCGTTTGGAAGGTCTATGAGTTTTGTCACGACTATTTTCTCACCCGTTTACGAGACTCCCTGTGTAGCGTTGCGTCGGCGCAACAGAGCGTGAAAAGAGGCTCCTGCGCTTGACATCCGAGCCTATTTACGGCTTTAGTGAGAGTCGAACAGAGCGAGGGGGTGGAATGAAGGCTTTGGGAGCCTTTGTCTGCGATAATTTACCCCGCCGCTAATATTCCCTCATGATTTCGATACCGACTAAAGTCCTTCGCGCCCGCGCCAACCAGATGGCGTCTCAGGAGCTACCGGAGTTTATGAAAGCGATTGAGCGAGCCAAACTAGAGAAGGCGGAGATAGACCTCTCCCTCAAGACATTTCCCGGAGACGCGGAACTTCTGTACCTCTGTCTCTGGCTCGCCTACGATGAAGGGGTAGTCGTTCAGATGATACCGAAACGAGGACGCGCCAAAGGGTAGTTACAGGGATTGTGTTGCGTACAAGCAATGTTCTTTGCAGTATTTGGGAGGCGAGAGCAGAGTGAGCGGAGAACAAATCTCTCACTTCCCAAACCCTCCCTCTATGGAAGCCTACCCCCTTCCCACCGCCTCGCCCGTCTATGTTGAACGCGTCATCCTCTTCTACCGCGAACGATTCGGTGTAGAATTGAAGCAGGCGGAAGCCAAAGAAGTCTTGGAACGGGTTATGCAGTTTGTCTATTGTCGCTCCAACAGGGCTTCACGATTACCTCTGAAATCATGGAGAGCAAATCGGCGAAGGCGCCCGGAGTGCGCGTTGAGTTTGCGAAGATGTTGAAACTCATAGAAAAGGGCAAAGCCGACGCTATCCTCTGTTGGAGCGTCAATCGCCTCTCTAGAAACCCGGTGGACTCAGGACTTCTCTCGTGGATGCTCCAGACGGGAGTGTTGAAATGTATCCAGACCCCCGAAAGAACCTATCTCCCGGAAGACAATGTCCTCTTGTTCGCCGTTGAGACCGGAGTCGCGAATCAGTTCATTCTGGACTTAAAAAAGGGAGTGCTCCGAGGGATGAGGAGCAAAGTGGAGAAGGGCTGGTTCCCGCACCGCGCTCCCGAAGGCTACGACAATAACCTCAGAGAACGCACCATTGAGAAAGACCCTGTGCGCTTTGACCTCCTTCAACGAGGGTGGAGGCTAATTCTTGACGAGCGTAAATCGGTGAAGCAGGTCTTGGACACGCTCAATAACGGGTGGGGCTACCAAACACGTTCTGCCAAACAGGGCTTCGGCAAAGCGATGCACGCTTCTATGGCGTATCGTATCTTCTCCAACCCCTTCTATGCAGGTTATTTCCGGTTCAACGGGCAACTCCACAAAGGGCTTCATCCTCCCATGATAACGCTGGAAGAGTTTGAGAAGGCGCAAGTGCATCTTCGCGGTCAGTTAGGAAAGAGACACAAATCCAAGCACAATTTCCCTTATGTCGGCATGATAACCTGTCGAGGGTGTGGACGGAAACTCACCGCGAGCGTCTCCAAGGGGCGCTTGCAACGAGGTAACTGGGTCTACTACCACTGTGGGAATGTCCAGGGTGTCTGCAACAAACGCGGGATCCGTGAAGACCTACTCGAAGCGCGTATCAACGACTGCTTGACGCGAATACGGATAGTTCCCGAGTTCAAAGAGGTGGTGATGACGAGTTTAGAGGAGTGGATACAGGTAGAGTTTGGGACGCACGAGCGTATCTATGGGAATCAATTACATCTTTTGGCGGAGAACGAGAAACTCCAGAACGAGTTATTTGAGATGCGGCTTCGCCAACTCATAGATGACGAGCAGTTTCGCGCCAAGCAGAGCGAACTTCGCATGGAGAACGCCCGATTGCGAGAGCGCGTGAGTGGAACGGAGCAACGTATTGAGCAAGTCCGAGCGACAGTAGAGGGGGCGATGGAGTTTCGTCTGAGGGCGCAGGAGGAGTTTATGCTGGGCGATTCGGAGAAGCGAAGAGCGATAGTTCAATCGTTAGGAGGGAAATATGTGTATGAAACGGGAGAGGTCTACATGGAGCTACATCCGTTGCTAACCTATACCTGCTCGCCAATTCAAGGGGGCGTCAAACCCCAAGAACGTGGCTCTGGCACGTCAGAATCGGCTTTAATTTCCTCTTCATTCCTATATGGTACGGCTAGCGAGGAAGTTATCGAACCCATACCGACTACTCATTCTGCCCTATGGGCGATATTCTGCGCTCTTTTGGATTCGCCTTGTGTGGTCTCGTTACCGCCAACCTCGTCAGCGCCTTGACTTTCTCTCTGCCCTCGCTTACAATGTAACTATTGTCACTAACATCAAGGCTATGCTCATGTCCAAAGTTGTCAGTATGCGCTTGCAAGACGAACAGATGCTACGGCTCCAGAAAGTCGCTCGCACCCTCAGTAAAACCGTTAGCGAAACCAGCTCGCTTCTCCTTGAGGAAAAACTCCGCGAGAATGAGTTCGCTTGCATTGAGTTTCGCTCCTCTCCTGCCGGAAGATTCGCCTACCTGAAAGGCTCACGGCTTGCAGTCTGGCAGGTCATCTCTACCGCCAGAACCTACTTTGAAATGGATGCAACACAGACGGCAACGCATTTTGGTCGCCATGTAGCATTGGTGAAAGCCGCGTTTCATTACTACCAGCGATTTCAAGAGGAGATTGATACGGCTATCGCCGACCATGCCGAAAGCGATTTTGAGACCTTAAAGCGTTCCATTCCCAACGCTCAGGCGCTTTCACTCGGTTTAGAGTAACTCTGAGATATGCTCACACTGCTTTTGGACGAGAATATCTCCCCCGTAGTTGCAGAACAGGCGGTTCTCAAAAACCCGGAGGCGCGTATTCTCTCTATTCATCACTGGCATGGCGGAGAGTATTTGAGCGTTCCTGATGAACTTATCCTTGAAATCGCTCTTCAGGAGGAGATAACCCTGGTGACCTTTGACCAGAGTACGATTCGTCCCGTTCTAAAGGCGTGGGGAGAGGTAGGTCGCTCTCATGGCGGCGTCTTCTTCATTGACGAAAAGTCTATTGCTCAGAACGACTATGGCACGCTGGTTCGCGCCCTCCTTACAATCTGGGAGCGAATGGCGAATACTTCTTGCGAGAATGTCGTTCTATTCCGTCAAAGATAGCTCCATAAGCGAAGGGCTCCGAGAGTAATCTCGAAGCCCTTGCGCTTTGTAGCGGGTTTTGCTACTCTTCTCGCAGAGGAACGACCTGCTTAGCGGCGGTGCGTCCTCTTTTTAGTTCCTCCGTTCGTAACTACTCAGGCTATGTAGTGGGTAAAATAGGTTGCCCCGTGAGTAGTATTTGTAGTGCAGGCAGGATAGAGTGCCCCTGCTTGCGTAGGGTTGAGATGTAGGAGCGTATTCTACAGAATGCCTCGGCTCCTTCTGGA
>JAPLCR010000351.1 GCA_026392135.1 Armatimonadota bacterium | reverse complement strand
CGCCTCTTCGCGTTGAACAGTGTCGTCTGCTATAGGAAAAGTGTAGGAGGGGGGCTGTAAGCGTGTCCCCCTTATAGGAAAGTTATCGCCTTTATAGGTCTGGTTGCATATCTGGCACGCGAAAAGGTAGTTGTCATAGCAGTAGGCTATCCACCAGTATACTCCTTTAGGGCGAAAGTGTTCCACGTCGCCATGCGCTACCTCTACCACACTCGCTTCGCAGTAAGCGCATTTTCCTGCCGTCTCTTGTTTGAGCTGGTCTTTCGCGACTGTCCAGTAGGAAGAATCAAAAACTCGCTTCTCGCCAATACCTACCATCAGCCTCATAGCCTGTGTAATGCGCTTCGCCCCGTGATACTTCTCCGGGATAATTTGTGCGGAGCGTTCGCGAGTCAACTTTATCATGGGAACGCTCCTACTCTACAACGCTGTCTCGATTTTGCGAAGCAGACTCATCACGGAATTGTCATCGTCTTGACCGCTCATGCTAATGGTAGGCAAGTCGCCCAGTTCTTGATTAAGTGCTTTCAGTTTAGCATTCTCTCTGGGTGTGCGAGTAGGTTTGGTGTTTAGTCGTATATACTCTTTGCGTTTCTGCTCCACCTGATACGAATCTATCGTCGGGTTGCCGAAAGCGGGGTTGTTCAGCATCTGATGAATCATCAGTTGGCTAGGGTTGCCGCGATACTTGTGCAGTTTCGGCGGGGAGGTTGGCGACTCTCGCTCCATGTAGTAGAGTTCGTCCTCCTGCGCCTGTTGCGCTGTGATGGGGGAGTGCGTCGTCGCAATTATCTGAAAGTTGGGTAGCTTCTCATCGAGATAGGCGCGAAGGGCGCGTTGCCACTTGGGGTGGAGGTGTAGCTCCATCTCGTCCAGAAGTAGCAGTCCGTACAGGTCGCTTAATGGAATTTGGGCGAATACGCTTTCACTGTGACAGTAGAGCAAATCACCAATCCATGAGAGCATATTTTGAAAGCCGTCGCTCAACTGGTCGAGGCGTATTTCGCCATCTGGAGTACGAAATACCAAATGTTTAGTGCTTTTGTCAATACGCAAAAATTCTACATCAGGAAGAAGATTTGCAAGATGTTCACGCAACCTCTTGAGACCGTTCTCAGGGTCTGTATAATCTAGCTCCATCGCCCACGATTCCAGAGGGTTGAGGGTTGCATCGGAGGAAAACAGAGTGGCGACTTGCCGCGCTTCTGGCATATTAAAGAGGTTGGAAGACTGGATGGAGACGCTATTCGCAAGGCGACGCGAAGCACCGTAGCCTACAACAAAATAACCATGTGTTAGTCCTGTCTTAAAGGGATACCGATTCTCTCCTCTACACATCGTAACGCTTGTTGGCTCCACTCCGTGATAAAAGTGCCCTTTAATTTGTAGATTATCTTTGTTCGTTGCAAGCCAATTATTAGAACTAGAAAAGAGTTGAATAAAGGCGAAATGATCCCTCTTCAATAGTAGAGCGATGGCTCTCAGGATATTCGTCTTGCCCGTCCCGTTTTCGCCGAGCAGGAGTCAATATCCAGCGACTCGATATTACGAAAGTTTTCTATGTGCAGGCTACGTAAAACCATATTTTTCCCTTTTTGCGTGTTTTGTGATTAATCTACCCTATTATCGCTCCCAGACAGCCTCTCCAATGCGCTCTGCAAAGAGGACTGCAACCGCTTCTGGCTGAGGGTGAGCGTCAGGTCGGCGCGAGTGCGCTCTAGCACAGCGCGAAGCGCGTCGGTGGTTCGTCGCAGACCGCCCGTTATTGCATCAGGGAAGTCGAACGTCACCAGTTCGTAGTAGATGTCGTCCATTCGTTTCAGAACGCGTTCGGCTTGTGCGATGTCGTCCAGCCTGAGCCTATCCAGAACGTGCCTTCTGCTCTCGCTTGCCGCCTCCGCCAGCCCGTTGAGGTAGGCGGCGGGTTCAACTCCCATAACCTCTGGTGAAGGGATAGGCTGCCCCGTTACAATCGCGAGCATGGTTTCCGCCTCTACGTACTCCTTCTGCGAATCGTGGACGTATCCTGCGTGTAGCAGGTCAGGATGCTCTTTGAGTACGCTCTTTGCCCTCTCCACTCTATTTTTCGCCTCCGCGAGTAGCGTCTGTGCGTTCGTCATCTCTTCTCGGTGGATAGCGCGAATCGTGCGGGAAGAGAGCTGTATAACTTCGCGGCATATCTTCAAAGCCTCCTCACGGGCGGAGTTACTCGACTCCATCTGTGCGCGAATCGAGTTCGCTATCTCCTCAAGGCTCTGACAGTGCGGCACTTCATTTGACATAAAAGAGTACTCCTGCGCGTTAGTCACGCCGAATCATATCTGTGTAGATGCCGGGTACGCTATCGGGAATGACAGTTGCGCCCACAGCCTTCTCGTAGAACACAACAGGACCGGCTCCCCCAATCACACCGTAAGCGTATCCCATATCAACCATTCCCTGTAGGCAAGCAATGAGAAGCACCTTCCCAATACCTTGCCCACGCTCCGTTTTGGCGACCCCTGTAGGCCCGAAAAAGTTACGGCGTGTGGCTTCATACGCCCCAAACCCCACCAGCCTCCTCGACTTCAGGGCAATGTAGAGAGTAATCGGTTGGTGATTGTAGCAGGGCATAATCTCGTCTGCCCATCCTTGCCCAAACTCAGCAAGAATAAACTCACGTATTGGCGTGATTTCAAATGGGTGAGCGCGGCGAATCACAACATCCAGCACTCTCAACTCTTGCAGGAGAGGCTCTAAGGGAGGTAGCTTCAGTAGAGGAACCAGCATATCGGGCATAAGGAGAGTGTCTCTTTCAATAAGGAGAGGTAACTACTTCGACAATGTCACATTAGGTCTTCCCTACTTAGCCCGTGCCGCCTCTCCTTATAAAGCGATAAAAAGAGGCGCGATTTGCGAAAATGGTAGACTTTGGTATCTCGTTATTGCCCAACGCTCCCACTTTCCAGACCGGTCTTTCTCCCGAATCGGGAGAAAGATGTCCGCAGGCCGCTATCAGGTTAGTCGCCGCTTCAAGCGCTAGGTTGACCTCGCAAGTCGCCAACCTGCCTAATGTGACATTGTCGAAGTAGTTACATCTATTCTAACGGCGCAGTTCCCCCTCCTTCACAATCGGGGGGAGGGAGCTACGGAGGAAGGGGCACCGTATCTGGAAGCGTCTCCCTGCCCCTTAATTCCTTATATCACGCTCACCTGCGAGTTATCGCCGAGCATAAAGCGATAGGCGCGAGGCTTGCGGTCATCACGGCGCACCTCTGCGTCTCTGCCGAGCAGACTGTCCTCCATACGCCCTCCGATGTTTAGAACCCTGCTACCCTCCAATAGAATACTATGCTCCACTTCGCTGGCGACTACCTTCGCGCCGTCCTGAATACTCGTGAAGGGCCCGATATAAGCGTCCTCGATGTGGCAGTTCTCTCCGATAATAACGGGACCGCGTATCTCGCTACGAATGACCTGCGTACCCGCCCCAATATGAACGCGCCCCTGAATCTGTGAAACGTCGTCCACGTTACCCAGAATACTACGCTCTTGAGTCTCGAGAAGCAGGCGATTCGCTTCTAGCAAGTCCTCAAGCCGCCCCGTATCCTTCCACCAGCCCTGAATAACGTGAGAACGGACGTTGTAACCCGCAGTAACGAGGTACTGGATCGCGTCCGTTATTTCGTATTCGCCGCGTGCAGAGGGTTTCAGCGAGGCTATCGCCTCCCAGACCGTCTTATCGAACATATAGACCCCGACAAGCGCAAGGTCGCTTTTCGGCTCTTTGGGCTTCTCTACAAGCCGAACGACTCTATCGCCCTCCAACTCCGCGACCCCAAACTCTTGGGGGTTTTTGACGTGTGCGAGCAGTATCTGGGCGTTGGGTTGATCACGCTCAAACTCCCGCACGAGAGGCGCGATGCCGTCTTTTACGAGGTTATCGCCAAGATAGACCACGAAGGGCGAATCTTGCAGATACCCCTGCGCGGTTCCTACAGCGTGCGCGAGTCCGAGCGGCGCGGACTGCGGGAGATAGGTGAGGTTCACTCCGAACCGCGAGCCGTCGCCGCACGCCCTCTCAATCTCCGCGCCCGTGTCGCCCGTTACAATTCCGATGTCGGTAATACCCGCATCGCGCATCCACTCGATTCCGAAAAAGAGAATCGGTTTGTTGGCGACGGGAACCAGTTGTTTTGCGCTGGTATAGGTGATGGGGCGCAGACGAGTGCCGCGCCCTCCACTGAGGATAAGCCCCTTCATTGGCGGTTCTCTTTCGCTAGTGTGTTTAGTGATTGCCCCGTAGTTTTGCAAAGGCGGCTTGAACCAACGCCGCAACATCGTGGGGCGTATCGGCAACGGGAACGCCTGCCGCTTCAAGCGCGGCGACCTTCCCCTGCGGAGTTCCTGTCTTACCGGAGATTATCGCGCCGGCGTGTCCCATACGTTTACCGGGAGGCGCAGTGCGCCCTCCGATGAACCCAACAACAGGCTTGGTGATGGAGGCACTGATGACCGCCGCGCCCTCTTCTTCATCGCTACCGCCGATTTCACCCACCATAACAATCACTTGGGTATCGGGGTCGGCTTCAAAGAGCGGCAGAACGTCCTTGAAGGTTGTGCCAATCATGGGGTCTCCGCCAATTCCAACCGCGCTCGTCTGTCCGAAGCCAGCACGAGTCAATTCGTCCGCAATCTCGTAAGTAAGGGGGCTGATAAGCCCAGGGCAGTTGGGCCCAATAAGGCGTGTTCCCGGATGCGCGTCTACTATCGCGTTCACGCGAATCATATCCATATTGGGAACGTTTTCAGTGATGCAGACCACCAGTTTGATACCCGCGTAGATAGCCTCTACGATAGCGTCTGCGGCGTTCAGCTTCGCCGGAACGAAGATACAGGAGGTGTTCGCCCCTGTCGCCGCTACCGCCTCTTTCACGCTGTTGTAGACGGGCACACCCTGCGCCACCTGCCCACCTCGCCCTGGGGTGACCCCCGCAACGATTTTCGTGCCATACTCCAGCATCTGCCCTGTGTGAAATCCGCCGTCGCGCCCAGTGATTCCCTGTACCACCACGCGGGTGTTCTCATCAATCAAAATACTCATCTGTTAATTGGCTCCATCCAAAAGTGTTCTCTGTTATGGGAGACTATGCCTCGTCCTCGTCATCATCATCGGCAGTTGCTCCCCAGTCGTAAGTCAAATCTACATCCAAAACCATCGGCTCACCATCCGCATCGTAGAATCCATCGCCTTCTGCGTAGATGATGCCTTCGCCCCACTCGGCGAGGGTACGCAGTACCACGTCAATTGCCCCCCATGCAGGGTGGTCCTCATTGTCAAGCAGGGCGGGCAGAGTGTCGAGCGTGTAGAGTGTTTTTGCACTCTCTAGAACCACATCAACCAGTAGTTTACCACCCGACATTGGAAGATTTGCTGCCTCTTTAGATACGATTTTCAGTAGTGCTTCCGCTTCCGTCTCCTGCCCAATAGCCCACTTTTCTAAAAAAATAACTTCGTGAAGTTCCGGCTTTTGCCAGCGCAAAAACGCGGTCTCCCAATCAGTCGACAGCAGGTCTTCTACGCTAGCGTCTCCGGCAGTACGTACTCCGAAGGTTGCAGGAAAGCCTCCCTCTAGTAGTGCCTCATGGAGTGCCTGTAAGGGAATCCCATCCTTTCGCTGTCCTATCACAATTAATGGCACACTCTCCAAAGTCATACCGCCTTCTTGCTAAAAATTTATCCCCTTTTATTTTGGCATACGCGCCCCTATAAACGGACTCTTACCCTCGAAATCGTTCAAGATAAGGTTTACCAAGCAGGTATGGCAACAAAGTCCAATATTACTACTCAGATACTGCCTATACGACAACGCCCCCAATGTGGGATAATAGAGGTAGAATTCAAACTAAACCTTCCAAACATATTTTGGAAGAGATTGTGAATGCAGTAGGAACCATTTAATGAGCAAGGGAACCGTAGTTGCCGCCATGAGCGGCGGAGTAGATAGTGCCGTAACCGCCGCTCTCCTCGTACAGGAGGGCTACGAGGTTATCGGTATTACGTTGCAGATTTGGCAAGAGCACGCCGAGCAGGGCAAGTACGGCGGCTGTTGTTCGCTAGGTGCAGTGGAGGACGCTCGTCGCGCATCCCATAAAATTGGTATCCCGCACTACGTTCTCAATTTTCGCGACTATTTTTCCGATAAGGTGATAGACAACTTCGTTAAAGAGTACAGCCGCGGTCGCACTCCCAATCCCTGTGTAGAGTGTAATCGTAGCGTAAAATTCGACGAGCTGTTGCGCCATGCCGAAAACTTGGGTGCAGACTACCTGGCAACAGGGCACTATGCCCGTATCCGATACAACGAAACTACAGGGCGGCACGAACTGCTACGCGCCTACGACGACGCAAAAGACCAATCTTACGCACTCTACACACTTACACAGGAGCAGCTTTCGCACACCCTCATGCCACTCGGTCACCTCCGAAACAAGCAAGAGACCCGCCGTATCGCAAATGAGTTGGGGCTATCTATCGCCAATAAGCCCGACTCACAAGAGATTTGCTTCGTGCCTAAAGAGGGGTATATCCCCTTTCTCAAGGAGAAGGCTCCGCACGTAGCCTGCCCCGGTAACTTGGTAGACACCAGCGGAAAAGTGCTAGGGCAACATGAGGGTATCGCCTTCTACACCATCGGGCAGCGCAAGCGGCTCCCTGCCAGCGCAACGGGCGCACTCTATGTCGTCTCGATAAACTCCGATTCCAACACAATCACGGTAGGAAACGACGCTGACCTCTTTGCCTCTGGACTTGTGGCAGATACCTGCAACTGGATTTCGATACCCGGGATTGAGCCGTCTGCCCCCCCTCTTGCAGTTCAGACGAAGATACGTTATAATGGAACAGCCGCCTCCGGATGCCTAACGACAGGTGAGGTAGACAGTACCGTTGAGATACGCTTCGACGCACCACAACGTGCCGTGACCCCCGGTCAGTCCGCAGTTATCTATGGAGGCGATGGCGAAGAGTATGGTCAGGTGGTGATAGGTGGTGCCATGATTCAGCGTGAGATTCGAGAATAGCAGTGGCTAAGGTTTCGCCGCTCGTTCTGCAAGCGCGTTCCGCCGCACACCACGCTCATTGCCCCTATTCCCATTTCCATGTTGGCGCAGTGGTACAGACCGATATCGGGATATTTGAAGGATGTAACGTCGAGAATGCCAGTTATGGCTTGACTATCTGTGCCGAGCGTGTGGCTCTCTTCCATGCCCTAGCACACGGTGCAAAGCAGTTTCGGAGACTTGCTGTCTCCTGCATCTCTGCACGAGAGTCCGACCACCCAGAGAGTAAGATGCCCTGCGGCGCGTGTCGGCAAGTCATAGTAGAGTTTATGTCGCCGGAAGCATTGGTCGAAATAGACGGGGTAGGAGTTTGGCGCGTAGAGGAACTTTTACCGCTCGCGTTTCGTCTACCCAAAGAGTCTACGCCTAACCCAGAAACGGAAGCCTAAAATGGGACAAGTGATAAACGCGCTTTTGATAGGCTTAATACTGGCGGGAATTTTCGCGGTTATTCGGTTAATTCAGATAATGAAGAGACTGGAAACGACTCTAGAATCCACGCAAGCGGATGTCAACAAAACTCTGACGCAACTCAATAGCGTCGCTGCCTCTACTCAAAAACTGATGGAGGACGAGTTGACCCCGACCCTTCAAGTGGCGCGGAAGACTCTGGAGAATGTTCAGGAGACGACTCGCGTTCTTGCAGACGTGACGCAATCCGCCCAGCGCGTTACAAAGAAGGTAGAGGGAATGCTGGATACGAGCCGCCTCGTTGCCTCAAGCATGGGCGCGGTGAAAGGGCTGTTCGGAGGGCTGAAATCGCTCGTTGCAGGGCGCAAACCCGCCCCGCAGCCCGCTAAAAAGGTAGTTCCTCCCAAAGAGGCGGAAACAACGCCCGCACCCGCAAAAGTTTTGAAGTCGAAACAGTAGGAAGCAACGTATTGTAAGTAGGCATACAGAAAGGATCAATAAAATGGCGAACAACGAAGAAGATAGAGGCGTGCTCCTCAGCGTACTAGCAGGTATCGGGATTGGCGTGCTAGTGGGCGCAGTAGCAGGGCTACTCCTCGCCCCTAAGTCGGGTGAAGAGACCCGCGATGACCTAGGCAAAACCCTTAACGACCTCAGCGACAAAGTGACCGAATTAGGGCGTAGCGTAGGCACTAAAGTCACCAGTGCAGTCGAGCGTACCCGTGCCCAAGTTGTACAAAAGCTAGGCGAGGTTCCCCCTGAAGGCGAAGAGAGCGCAGGCTAATTCATGTCTGATAGGAGTCCCAAAACGAGCATAGGGGGAAGGGAAGGCGTGCCGCCAAGTACGGGCTACCCTCCCCCTGCTGATTCAGAAGAGGCGTTGGCGAATGTGACTGCCATGTTCCTGCCCCCACAAGAGGCAGGAAAGGAGAAGGCACGCCTTCTGCCAGTTGCCGTCTACCCGATGGGAATGTCTCGAATCGGGCTACGACGCTTTTTTTGGGTGACTCTTTTTGGAATATTGGCGGCTTACTTCCTGCTTCAAGTCCAGTCTATCGTCCCCCCATTTCTTATTTCGTTTTTTCTTGCCGCGCTTTTCGACCCCATTATCAGAAAATTGGGGCAGAAGACTGGTCGCCCCCGATGGTACAATATCGGACTTATCTATTTGATGACAATAGCAGTCATTGTACTGATAATTATCGCTATTGTTCCCAATGCGATGCTTCAGTTTCAAGAGTTTAGCCTCAATTTCAGCACCTACTATACAAAAATTCAGAACAACGCAGACAAATTCATTCACGATAACTCTGCAACACTCAAGCGGCTCAACCTCAAGGAGAATAGCCTGAGCGACTTCCTTAGTTCTCAGTCTAGCCCTCTTAAAAATGGACTAGACTCGTTTCTGATAAGCCTTACAGGGCTGACGCGGAGTCTGTTTGCTCATGCAATTTGGTTTATCATTATTCCGATTGCGACGTTTGTACTCATGCTGGACTACCCCTATCTACGCGCTCGAATTATCTCCTTTTTCCCCGAAGACTATCAAGATGACATGGACACGGTGAGCAACGAGATCATGGAAGTTTTCAGTGGCTATCTACGTGGTCTGATGAAGGTCTGTGCGCTCTTTGGATTAACGGCTTATATCGTCTACACGCTCTTTGGGGTGCAGTATTCCCTCGTATTAGGACTATTGGCGGGTCTTTTCTATGCCATCCCTTATGTGGGTCCCCTAGCGACCTCTATACTTATTGGCAGCGTTGCCTTCTCAATGGAAGCGCACACATCTCTGCTGTTCTGGCACGTTCCTGCAAACTCTCTCCCTTTCACCCTCGTCTGTATTGTACTGATTATATTGCAGGGCTTCATCTTCGACAATTTAGTCTACCCGCGTGTGGTAGGTGGGTCGGTGGGGCTACATCCCGTAGTGAGTATGTTCGCGATGACCGCTGGTGCAACCCTTCTCGGCTTGCCCGGAATGCTTATAGCGGTTCCCGTTGCGGCTTCGATTCAGGTCATTGTGAAGGCTATGTTCCCACGCATGAAAGAATCGCTTCCTCCGCGTGTTTCCCAAGATTCAGAAGTTATATCCTCCTAGAAAGGCTTCGCAGTTCTGCGAAGTAGCCGCCATGAAAGCCATTGTCAAGACGCTACCTGCGTTTGGGGCAGAGGTTTGCGACGTTCCCGAACCCCAAATAACTGCCTCCAATCAGGTGAAGATACGCACCCAAGCCACCTCCATTTGCGGAACCGACTATCATATCTATAGTTGGGACAGGTGGGCGGCGGGAAGGGTGAAGACCCCGCGCATTATGGGGCATGAGTTTGCAGGCGAGATTGTAGAGGTAGGTAGCGATGTTGCCTCGCTGAAAGTGGGCGACTATGTGAGCGGCGAGAGCCACTGGACGTGCGGACGTTGCCCGCAGTGCCTCCGTAATGAGCGCCATGTCTGCGCGAACACGCGCATATTAGGCGTGGATGTGGATGGCTGTTTCGCGCCCTACGTGGTGGTTCCCGAAGCCAGTACATGGAAAAATGACCGCTCCGTTCCGCCCCACCTCGCCTGTATTCAAGACCCGCTGGGTAACGCTGTGCATACCGCTCTCTCTGGAGAGATTATCGGGCGAACAGTGGCGGTTTTGGGGTGTGGGCCCATCGGTATCTTCGCGGTTGCGATTGCAAAGACGGCGGGAGCCTCTGCTATCTTCGCTACCGATACGAAGGACTTTCGTCTCAACCTCGCCACGCAGTTGGGCGCAGATGCGGCGCTCAACGTTCTGAATACGGACATAGAGGCTTATATTAAAGAGCGAACAGAGGGTATCGGCGTGGACGTGGTGTTGGAGATGTCGGGTGCGCCCTCCGCCATTCAGCAAGCCATGCGAATCTGTAGGTACGGCGGACGGGTCTCTCTGCTCGGTATTCCCTCTCAGCCCGTGCAACTAGACATGGCGGAAGACATGATATTCAAGGGCTTGACCATCCACTGCATTGTGGGGCGTAGGCTCTATGAGACTTGGGACACGATGCGCTCTCTGCTCGCCTCCGGGCGGCTGGACATAGAACCCGCGATAACGCACCGCCTCCCGTTTGAAGAGTTCGCTTATGGTATGGAGCTGATGCGGGACGGGCTTTGCGGCAAGGTGGTCTTTGATATGGAGTAGCGTGGGTAATTGTATCTACATCAGATGTAGTTATCGCAACGAAAGGTGTATGCCATGAATAAAACATCATGCCTGAGTATCGTGGGTATTATCGCCCTCATAGCATTGCCTTTCATTGCAGTAATTGCCATTTACAAAGCGATTACCTTTGCGCTGGATACCATTGCCGAAGCCGTAATGGCTATTGGGGGTAGAGTAATTGAGCCCGTGTTCAAATTCTTGACAGGTGAACTCAGAAGAGAAAAACGCCGTCAGATAGAGTATGAACGAGAACTAGAGCAAGAAGCAGAGCAACGCATAAGGCAACGGGAAGAACAGGAGAGGTCTTGGGAGAAGGAACGACTACGACTCATTAAATGGGAAGAAGCGGAGCGATTACGACAGAAAGAAGAGGAACGACTACGACTCATTAAATGGGAAGAGG
>JAPLCR010000341.1:5264-9440 GCA_026392135.1 Armatimonadota bacterium | reverse complement strand
CTTTGTGAAGGGGGAGATTTAGAGGGGTGGCTGGGGCAGTGCGATAAACCTCCTGCCATCTGTCCGCCCCTGAACTCGAAACAAGATAGGGGGTTGAGTAGTTACCTTTTCTTTTTAGATACACGCAGGTAGCTACTCAGGCTAGGGGATAAGGTCATTACATGGAAAAGGTGAACAATATGGACGAGTTCAATCCGCTCTCTCTCACACGCCGCCATTTTCTCTCAGGCTCCGCGCTCGGACTGGGCGCGATGGGGCTGTCTAGCCTGATGGAAGGCTACGCCTCCGCAAGCACGGCGAAAGACCAGCACTTTGGAGGACTGGCGGGCGTTCCACACTTTGCGCCGAAAGCGAAGCGCGTCATCTACCTATGCCAGAGCGGAGGTCCCGCGCATCAAGACCTCTACGACTATAAGCCCCTTCTCAATGAAAAACACGGCGAACAGCTCCCTGAGTTCGTACGGGGCGGTCAGCGTTTGACGGGTATGAGCGCGAATCAGGCGAGCCTACCGCTTGCAGGCTCTACCTTCAAGTTCGCACAACACGGTAAGGGCGGTATCTGGTTGAGCGAAGTCATTCCGCATATCGCCAAAATCGCCGATGAGATGTGCGTCGTCAAATCGCTATGGACGGAGGCGATAAATCACGACCCCGCGATAACCTTCATACAGACGGGTTCGCAGATAGCGGGACGACCTTCGATGGGTTCGTGGGCAAGTTACGGGCTTGGTTCGATGAACGAGAATCTGCCCGCCTTCGTCGTTTTGGTGACGGCGGGGCAGGGTGACCAACCCCTCTACTCGCGCCTGTGGGGAAGCGGTTTCCTCGATTCACGGTTTCAAGGGGTGCAGTTCCGCGCCGGTAAGGAGCCTGTTCTCTATCTCGCAAATCCTGGCGGAATCTCCGCGCAGTCGCGCCGCTCACTGTTGAACACGCTCGGCGCGTTGAACAAACTGCAAGAGGAGAAGGAGCTAGACCCAGAGATTGAGGCGCGTATGGCGCAGTACGAGATGGCGTACCGTATGCAGACGAGCGTACCGGAGGCGACGGACGTTTCCAAAGAGCCGGAAGCGACCTTCGCGATGTACGGGGAGGATGCTCGAAAGCCGGGAACCTTCGCCGCGAACTGCCTTCTAGCGCGGCGGCTTGCGGAGCGCGGGGTGCGCTTCATTCAACTCTATCATCAGGGGTGGGATCATCACGGCGGACTGCCGGGCGCGATGCGCCATCAGGCGCGATTGACCGACCAAGCGAGCGCGGCACTAGTTACCGACCTGAAACAGCGGGGAATGCTAGAGGATACGCTGGTGATTTGGGGCGGTGAGTTCGGGCGCACGAGCTACTCGCAGGGCAAACTGACGCGGGACGACTACGGGCGCGACCACCATCCGCGCTGTTTCTCGATGTGGATGGCGGGCGGCGGCGTGAAGGCGGGATACTCCTACGGGCAGACGGACGCTTACGGCTACAACGTCGCAGATAAGGACGGCAACGCCCTCAACCCCTCGAAAGATGTCTTCACGCCGGGCGTTGTTCACGTTCACGACCTGCAAGCCACGATAATGCGGCTGCTCGGCGTTGACCACCTACGCCTCACCTACCGCACACAGGGGCGCGACTTCCGCATTACGGACGTGCATGGTCATGTCGTCAAGGATATTCTGGCGTAAGGCTAACTTGGGTTGAGCGGGGCGGACGTTTCCGGTATTATCACTCTTTCGCCCCAAACAAGTCAATCCACGATGAAGTGTTCTAAGTTCTCCAAGTCAAGCATATACTTTTCTTTACGTGGTTTGGAGTTGCTATTGCGCCCCTGCTTCATGGTGTCCAGATATCCGATGTTGTCTGCATCTATCCGCAGAAACAAGATTTCGGCAACTTCAACGTAGGTTTTGCGATACCGGCTCACGCTAGTACGCCCCTCTCTCGCCTTTTCGTAATTCGACTTTCCCCCTTTTAACTCGGTGTGCCATTTCTGAAAGCAACGGTTAGTGTCGTTATACTCTACGTCGCAGAGAGCCATAATCACGCCATGTTCGCCATAAGCGGCGATGCTACTTTCCATCGCCGTTTTGTCATTCAAAATAGCGCGATGGTCGTCTGACTTTATCGCCTTCGCCTTCAAATCCCAATTTACCGAACGTTTCAGGTCAAAAGTCACCTTGTTGTATTTGTCGCCCGGTATTTCAAACTCAGAAGCCAATAGCCTTCGCACTTGCAACTCAAAATAGAAACCCCACCACTCCATTTGTCGCCACTGAAAGTTCGCCTCTTTCATCTCCAATACGCACGTTTTCCCGTCCCAATCCGTCGGTATATTGGCTAAGGCTAGTTTAGCAATTTTCACATCTTCTAGCAGACTCAACGTTCAACCTCCTCATCAAAAAGAGTAAATTTACTCACTCCGTTTGTTGTATACGTCAAGGCAGGCTCTGAGTCTAAAGAGAATAGACCTTCCTCCGTACACGCGCCTTCAAGCCGAACACGTTCACGAGCGATTTCCGCATACTCTTCGCTTATATCAATGCCGATATAGTTACGCTCCCAACGAGACGCTGTTACGGCGGATGTTCCGCTTCCAACGAACGGGTCAAGTACAACATCGCCCTTTACGGAGAAACACCGAATAACATCCTCCGCCAATTTGTCAGGATAGGTCGCAGGATGCTTAAGTTTAAGCCGATTGCCCTCCGTATTACTGGTAGAGTACCGCCATACACTTCCTCGACATTTATTAGGGTTCACCTCTTTAGGCTGAATTGTCTTGAAGCCACCATTGGTCAGCCTATCCGTGCCGGAATAGACCTTGCCAGCGTGTTTACTCGGAACCATTAGGTGCGACTTGTTAAACGATTTAGGGCGTTGCCCCTTAAAGAAAATCAATACGTACTCATGGTCTACTCTGAACCTCTGGCTCCACCATGCGCCGGGATTCCCGTCGCGATAGTAGATACACGTCTCGAACATCTTCCAGCCGACCTTATCGCACCAATCCACCGCCAAGCGAAACGTCGTAAGGGACTTTGCAAAGTTCTTTGTGCCATCTCCAATGACGACAGCGACGACTCCGCCTGTTTTTATGACGCGAAATAGATCTATACCTAGTTGATGGAAATCCAAAGACCACTCCCCTTGATAGTCTCGGATACCATCATAAGGGGGTGAGAATACACATAAGTCGACAGAGGACGGCTCCAGTTGGGTAAGCATTTGGAGACAGTTGCCAACGGCTATTTTGTTTAGGTAGTTTGTGTTCATGTCCATAGTTTCTTGCGGTTTCAAGCGTTTCCCTATCTCTGTTTGCAATATAGCATATTCTACCCTAATCCCGTAACCATCTGCCAACCCCTCGAAAGATGTGTCAGGGCTAGAGCATATCAAATTTTTGACCTTTATATCTAATAAGTTGACCACTGAATTTATATGCTCTAGCCCTGAGATGTCTTCACGCCGGGCGTTGTTCACGTTCACGACCTGCAAGCCACGATAATGCGGCTGCTCGGCGTTGACCACCTACGCCTCACCTACCGCATACAGGGGCGCGACTTCCGCATTACGGACGTGCATGGTCATGTCGTCAAGGATATTCTGGCGTGATGGCGGGGCAGTTATTGATGGGAGGTTTGGTGGTGTTTTAATAAGCGCACGATATCGCCATGCCCTGACTTAAGGGCGAGTTCCAATGCGTTGTAGCCATCCCTCAAATCTCTCTGTATATCAAATCCATGACTCAGGAAAAGTTCTATGATTGGAACGAGGCGTTGATGAATAGAGGCTGTGAAAGCGGACGGCGCATAGATGTCCGCTCCATGCTCTATTAGCAAGCGAACAGTATCTGTAGAACCACTTTTAACTGCCCATTTTAATGCTGTACCTTCTAAGTCGCCGTTCGCGTTGACATCGGCTCCTGCTACAATGAGGCGGTGGACAATATCTGCATTACCAGCGCCAGCCGCCCACATCAAGACTGTTTCCGTATCATCGTCTCTGGCATTGACATCCGCCCCGAATGCTAAGAGCATATCTACCAATTCCGATTTATTCTGCACTGAGGCGTATATCAATGCAGTTACACCATTGGAACCGCGAAAGTTCACATCGGCATTACGCTCTAGTAAGATATGTGCCATCTTCTCAGATACAGGCGAATCGACAGTGTGCGCCACATTGACGAGA
>JAPLCR010000341.1:0-5240 GCA_026392135.1 Armatimonadota bacterium | reverse complement strand
CATTCTATCCATGAGAAATTCAAGTACGGAAACACTCTCCGAATCAATGGCGAAAGGCAGAAGTTTTGTTGCTCCATTGCCGATGTCTATTTTCGCTCCAAAGTCCAACAATACCTGTAGCACTGTCAAATGACCGCTTTGCGCGGCATACATAAGCGGAAATACTCCTTCATTATCAGGAATGTTTGGATCCGCTCCATGCTGAAGCAAGCGTTCTACAGAGTCGACATCGCCTGTTTTCGAAAAGTATGCCAAGTTCCTAGATAAAGAATGTTCTTGTTCCATTGGATTGATATTTTGTCGTCTGTGAGAGCAATTCATATCTATGGAACAAGAACAGGAATGGGAATAGGATTTGGCACGCCGGCATATACACAACCGACGATACATGCAGATGCGCCAATACTGATAGCAATCAACCCCCAATCCGAACAATTAGCAAGCCACTTAATAGGCGGTGGTACAGGATTCGGGTTAGGGTTCGCTATAGGTTTTTTCTCAAACTTCTTGTCTTGACACTTAACTACGCGGCAATGCCTCTTATAACAATGGAGGTCGTGAATACGGTTCCAAACCTTCATTCGTTCGTTAGCACTGAATTGTTGTTCGCCATTTGTAGCGTCCTTAATGGCTTCTGTCCTATTATTGCCACATCCCCAACCAAATATGAAGCGCTTTTTTTTGTCGGCATCGTTATCAGGGCAATTGATATGGCATGATACTTGGCAACAGACTATTAGCCCGCTAGGGTCTATTTGATTGACGAAATTATTCCCACAATACCTGTAGAGATTGTAATCTCCTGCCTCAAACCCAATAGGGTCTTGCATATTCCATCGTCCCAAATTGGTGTAGAAATGCCTCGCTCTCACATAAACCCGACTTGCGCTGTCCTGAAAGTATCCGCTTCCTCCATTCCACTGGAAGGGAGTGGGAGTGGTTCCTGTGCGAGCGGCGACATTCCCCGAAGGAAAGTAGTCGAACGTGTCTGTCTTGGCTCCCGTACTATCCAGAAGAGCCAGCGTGTTGCCAAGACCATCGGTGACATACGAGCTACGCACTCCTCCTCGCGTCTCCGAGAGGACTTGACCTAACAGACTTTCATGGGCATTACCTTAATCTCCTTCCGTATTCCTGATGGAACTCGCAGGCGTAACTACCTTGCAACTGCATTCTCCGCTCTATGATTTTAGTATAACATAGTGTGCAAAAAGGCGCAATCCATTCTGTCGAGAATTTTGAACAGAGTTCGTATTAGAAGATGCTTATCAAATATGCTGTAGGCTTCACAGGGCGAACTCTCCGCCAGACGCGATTCTGTAGAGTCTCTACTCCTACCAGTCGGCAACGCTACCGTCTGCCTCGTGGAACCATTCGCCCCCCAGCTCTTCGGCATACTGATGTCGCTTCACTATCTCCGCCTCATTGGGAGTCACCCCAAGACCGGGTGCAGTGGGCAACTCAATATACCCGTCCACCACCTTCCAAGGCGACTCCACTACATCCATCAGCCAGTCCGGACCGACGGTCTCTTGAATCAAGAAATTGGGGGTTACGGCATCCACCTGAAGGCACGCGGCGAGTGCCACCGGCCCGATGGCGCAGTGAGGCATGGTATGGATGTAGTAGACCTCTGCCATATTGGCAATCTTCTTCAACTCGGTTATCCCGCCTGCATGAGATGCGTCAGGCTGGATGAAGGCGGCGGCTTGTTTCTCAAATATCTGTCGAAACTCCCAGCGATTAAGCAGACGCTCTCCTGTGGCAATGGGAAAAGGAACATGGTCGGTAACCAGTTTGAGCGCATCTACATTGTCTTGTGGAACCGGCTCCTCTACAAACATCGGGCGCATTCCCTTCAACTCATGACATATCTCAATGGCGAGCGCAGGAGCCATTTTGCCATGAAAATCGAAGGCTAACTCAACCTCCTGACCGACCCATTCCCGCATAAGATAGGCGCGTCGAACAAACTCATCCACTACTGCGGGAGGCTCATGGGCACGCCATTTACCGGAAGGTCCACTCTTGAAAGCGGTGTAACCTCCCCGATTGCGAAGCGTGTCAAGGTGTTCCTTGGCTTTGGCAAGCCCTTCGTCGCTCATGTCATTGATGCCCCAGTGTGCATAGACTCGCACTCTATCGCGTACTGCTCCGCCCAGAAGTGCATGGATAGGGACTCCAAAATGCTTTCCGGCAATGTCCCACAGTGCTTGATCTATGCCAGAGAGAGCGGACATTAGGACGTTGCCGCCACGAAAGAAAGCGGAACGATAGATGTGTTGCCAGTGATGCTCAATGCGTAGAGGATCCTTGCCAACAAGATAGTCCGCCAACTCCTCCACTGCCGCCCATGTACTCTTGGGCTTGCCCTCCAGTGTGGTTTCGCCCCATCCAACCAGACCCGAGTCGGTAGTGATTTTCACTAGCCGCATACGTGATCTAGGAAAGAATTGCTCAATTTTTACGATTTTCATAGTATTCGAGACGAAATGTCCGCCGTTAGCAGGTAGCGTAGAGATATCGCCTCTCTCTCCTTTTCGTGTAAAAGTGTCTTATCCTTCATCAAAGACACGGGGACGGAACTGGGACTGAATCTCGTAGATAGAGCCTTGACTCTCTGGCATAGGGAGGGGAATTCGGATATCCATCGCCTTACTGCGGTAGGAGCGTGTAGGCTCTCCACGAAGAATCAGCGAGTCGAACTGGGCAATGTCGCTCACTCCGCGTAAGGGGAAGGCATCTACGGCGGCAAGTTCGATAAAAAGAATGCGCCGACGCTGTGCGGATCGGTTTGGCGCGGCGGCATGGAGTGTTCGGCAGTGGTGAATGGAGATACTCCCTGCCTTGAGGGGTACAGGAACCGCTAGGCTCAGGTCAATCTGCTGTTTCCCCATATCGACTCCTCCTACAAAGACCCCTTCCTGATGATGATCGAGAACTAAGCCACGATGGGATCCCGGTATCATCAAGGTACAACCGTTTTCAAGAAAACTATCGTCCAACGCTATCCCTATCGCTAGAAGGTCGTCATTAGAGTGCGGATAGAAGGCGAAATCCTGATGCCACTCAATGGGAGACCCAAAGCCTGCGGATTTCATGTTGAGTTTGTTGCCGTGAAGCCGAACCCCATTGCCAAGAAGAGCTTCCGCAGCATCGAGTATGCGGTCACTCAAAGCAATGTTTGAAAATATCGAGTGTAGGGACAAGGGGGTCTTGATGCGACGGACACGCGGCTCTATGGCAGAGTGCCCCGGCTCCATATCATACACCTCATTATGGGACTGCACATTTCGAGAGCGTTCTACAAAGTCGTCAATGACGCGATGCGCCTCCGCAATGTCCTGTGCAGGAATAACCCCCTCAAGGCTAAGAAAACCTTGTTCTAAATAGGTCGCTTTCTGATTAGCACTAAGCACTTCAGACACTCCTTTCTCAAACGCTAAGGCATTTGCCAGATCTAACCCCTTTATGTGTAACTCGGTCAATATCTCCTCCGAGACGAAAGAGCGGAGTACTCGTTTGGGGGTATTTTCTCATCGATGTTTATTAAAGGAGATTTATTAAAGAATCAATCCCCAACCCTTACTTCGCCAAAGTTTCGCGTAATGTAGTCTATGATGGCGGAGCAAAACTGTGGGAGTTCTGAGGTAGGGGGCTGGCGACACGCTTCAAGCCACCACTGTCGTGTTCCGTCATCGCTGTTTTCCAAAGTTAGCAGGGCTCATTCGCGTTTTGCGCTGAGATTTCGTGCGTTGAGGTTGAGAATGCGGATGGTTTCGGTTGCGGCTTCCGAATCTCCGTTCGCTTCTACGCTACCGTCCGACAGGTAACGGAATTGACTTGTGGCATCAGACTGCAACGGAGAGACTAATTTGCGCTCGTCGTACTGGCTTCCCTTATGATGGTTACAGTGGCTGGTTTTGGTACACGAGACGAGTAGGTTTGAGTAGGCGAAACATAGCGGGCGGCATTTTGAGCGCGGACAGATATGCTCAATGTCGCTTGTATCCGCCGCTATTCGACTTTCGCAATAACAGCATAGATAGCCCTGCTCTCGCTCTATCATATCGGTTTTGAGTTGTCGGCGAATCGCTTTCCACCTCTCCCTATCGGCTTCGCTAGGCATACTGTCCTCGCTCCATCGACACTCGCGTACAATTTTAGCGTTGCGCCGTCTCCACTGCGCGAAAAACTCTGGCTCTGCGCCCTTTGCAATATGCCTCATTTCTGTAGTAGAGCCTCCTTACGCTTTAGAAGCATATTCAGTCGCACCAGCTCCGGTTCATCCTCTCCCACTTCGTTCAGTAGTTCTTGCGTAAACGCTTTCGCCTTATCTATCTCCCCTGAGTCAATCTCGCGATAAATCTGTTTGATAAGATTGACGAATTTTTCGGGGCGCTCCGAGACCCCCATCAACTCCTCCAGTATGCTGTTGCTATCTCGCCCGTAGGAACTGGAAGGGCGCTCCACTGTTCCGTCTTTCTTTAGCAGATAGACCCCTTCCTTCTTCACCTCGCTTATCACCTGCGGGGAGTGAGTGGTCACGATGAACTGGCAGTTCGGGAAAGCGCTCTCTAAGCGCGGGATAATCGCCCTCTGCCAACCGGGGTGAAGGTGAAGTTCAATTTCGTCTATCATCGCCACGCCGTAGCCTTCCAACGGATTGGTTAGGTTGGGGTTTGCAATAGCGTAGCGGCGCGCAATATCGCCTACCATCGCAATCAAGCACTTTTCGCCATCGGAGAGTTGATTGATGAGAAGGCGCGTTCCCCCTTTTGTGACCACCATGCCAAGAGGGTTGCGCCGCACTCGTAAATCGTCGTAACCGGGAATTAACTTTGTAAGGGCTTGGCGGACAGCCTCCAATTGTACATCGCGGTGCTTGTCGTTGTCTATTCGGGTCTCGTTTTCGTAATCTTCCCTGTACCGAAACCACTGAAAGAAGGAGCGAAAGTCGGTCTTTGCATTGTCTAATGCCCCCTCATAGGCTTTATCAGCAGTAAAATCATACTGTCCTGGCGCGTCTAAGGGGGTATCTCGAACGGTGCGATTTGCGGTGTAGTATACGCGGATAGAGACATCGCTTCGGTCATGCATATCTTCTAAACTCGAACCGAATGTCCCGTCATTTTCTTTGCGACAACGAAGAGTGAAGGATAGCGGATGCGTTCTTCCAATATCTTGATATTGCCCCCGCACCTTTATAGCCAAATCAGAATGTCCAATAGTAAAATCAG
>JAPLCR010000031.1 GCA_026392135.1 Armatimonadota bacterium | reverse complement strand
GTGTCCACGCACCTGCAACTCTTTGGCTATCGCCAGATAGGGATTCACATCCCCCAGCGAACCAAAGCAGGTTAAAACGATTTTCATAGGTAGATGTCCAGTTTGTAAGATGAACTCCTGTTACGCAACGGTATGGAACCTAACCCGTAACCCCTTCCCGAAACGAGAAGGGGGATTTCCTACCGCGAAAGCGACGACGTGGATACTCCCTCTTCGCTTCGGGAGGGGTGTCCATAGGACAGGGAGGGGCTAAGCACAGGCGCGTAAACAGAAGTTATAGCAATTCCTTAAGCCGCTTTACCAGCGAGAATAGCGTCTATCAGGCTAATCTCTTCTGTAGTAAAGGAGACGTTTTCAGCCGCTTTAACGTTCTCAATAATCTGCTCCGGTCTACTTGCGCCAATCAGGGCGGAAGTTACGCGGCTATCGCGAAGTGTCCATGCAAGCGCAAACTGCGCCAGCGACTGCCCGCGTTCTGCCGCGACTGCATTTAACTTTTGTAGTTTTGCCACCACTTCAGGAGTCACACTCCCCTCACTCAAAGCACCGGAGGGCTGTCGCACCCGCGAATCTTCCGGGATACCGCTCAGATACTTGTTGGTAAGCAGTCCTTGCGCCAGCGGGCAAAACGCAATAACGCCAATTCCCAAATCACCCGTAGCGGGAAGCAAGTCCGGCTCAATCCATCGGTTTAGCATAGAGTAACTCGGCTGATGGATAATGGGCTTAACGTAGCCATTCGCCTCACAGATAGCCAGAGCGCGTCGGGTCTGTTCGCCGCTATAGCTAGAGATACCCACATAGAGGGCTTTACCAGAACGCACTGCGGTATCGAGGGCGAACATCGTCTCTTCAAGAGGGGTATTCGGGTCAAAACGGTGGGAGTAGAAGATGTCTACATAGTCGAGTTGAAGCCGTTTCAGCGACTGGTCGAGAGAGGAGAGCAGGTACTTACGGGAGCCCCACTCACCATAGGGACCGGGCCACATATAGTATCCCGCTTTGGAAGAGATAATCAGCTCATCCCGATAACCTGCAAAGTTCTCTTTGAGAATGCGCCCTACACGAGTTTCGGCGGCTCCAGCGACGGGTCCATAGTTGTTCGCGAGGTCGAAATGGGTAATACCGTTATCAAACGAGGCGAAGAGCATCGCTTTCGCGTTCTCGTGGAAAGAGGACTCGTCGCTATGCCGCGCCGAATCGGTTCCAGTATCGCCGAAGTTATGCCAACAGCCCATCGAAATCGCAGGTAGTAGCAGTCCAGAATTTCCGCTCCGTCGAAACCAACCTTTGGCGGTTTCGTAGCGGTCAGAGGCAAACACAGGGGTCACTTCACTCATAGTATCTCCTTAAAATTATCCAACCAACGGCTCCCTTAAAGGCGAAAAACGGCATCTTAGGGACTCTCTCTAGTTAAATTGTTCCAAAACCTCCAGGGAAAGAGAGGCTATCGCCCAACAAAACCACCTACCGCCCTAGTCACCCCTCGCCCATAATTGGGAGAGGGGACGGGGGGTGAGAGCTTCTGGTTTTTAAGTGGAACATTTATTCTGACGCGATTCCCTTAATAGTGCGTTTGCGTGTTCTAAACTACGCTTTTCGGCTATTGTCGGGTGCGGTGCCTATTAGTTTGGCTTCTTCGCAATGCAGTCTATCTCAACTTTAATGCCCTGCCCTAGTCCGCTCTGTACAGTGGTACGTATCGGTAAAGGGCGGTTATCGCCAAAAAAGGCGAGATAGGCTTGGTTATAGCGGTCAAAATCGTTGATGTCGGCAAGGTGCGACGTACACTTTACCACATCAGCGCGGGTACAACCCGCCGCCTTCAGAATTTTATCCACATTTTCAAGAGTAGCGCGGGTCTCTTCCTCAATCGTTCCGCGCAAAACTTCGCCCGTTTTCAGGTCGATGGGTCCCTGTCCACTTACGTAGACCCAGCCATCAATCTCCAAACCCGCGCTGTAGGCTCCGGTGTCTACCTGTTTATCGGGGTGTTTAATCTCAATCTTTGCCAATAGTTACTCCTCACAAATCGATATAGACAGATCCCTCTTCCACTTTGCAGGCGTGCGTCGCAACGCAGAGGTTCGAGGTATAGAGTACCTGCCCAGTCTTCACATTCACCTGCCAAGCGTGCCAAGGGCATATTACGGTATCGTCTTCCAGTTCACCGTCTCCTAGAGGTCCATCTCGGTGCGGACACTCGTTATCGATACAGAAAAACTCTCCGTCAACATGAAAGAGCGCGTAGTCGCGCCCGCTTACCGTGACGGTGGTTCCCGTTCCGGCGGAGACCGATTCAGCCTCCGCCACTTTTACAAACGCCATTTCGCTACACTCCCTCTCTACTTGTTAGGCTGAGGGGGCAGTTCCGCCTCCCCTACGCACCACGCAAAGACCCAGGGCCACTCGCCATAACCGTAGTATGGGCTGATGTGTCCGCCGCCCTTTAACAGTTGAATGGGGACATCCAGTTTTGCCGCCACACCTGTAGACTGGTCAAAAGTCGCATAGTCATCGGTATCGGTAGCGACGAGGGTGGTCTCACGTGCTACTGCTTTGAGAGTAGGCGGGTTGAAGGGGGGCGGAAAAAAGCCTACCACTCCGGGAGGCGCATCCAGCGGGGGGGCTTCGGGCATAACGTAGGGGGGTGCAACGAGAAGCACGCGGTCAGCGATGAGAGGCGCGTCCGCTCCGCGTCGGGAGGCGAAGTGTATCCAGTTGATACAGCCAAGGCTGTGCGCGAGTACAGTCAACTTTGCGTCGGGAGAATCCTGCGCGATAGTCGCGAGGACTGTACCAAGAGCCTCTTGCCACGCCTCTAAGTTGGGGGCTGTCGGTTCGGGCATTTTGGGATAGAATACCTGTTTTCCCGATTCGGTCAGCTTTTGAACCAGATGCTCCTGCCAGTGAGCGGGTTTGTTACCGCCCCAGCCGTGAAGAATAAGAAATACCTCATTTGCCATCGAAAAAGTCGCTCCTTTGGGTAGGCGTACGGTCTGCTGTGAAACTCCCGCGCCTCTACTCTCTATAGTTTACCGTATGCAAGGGGAAACTTGACAGGCAATGCGACTGCGTAAGAGTCTACTCTTTTGGGAATTAAGCGCGAATACACCAAATACAAAAAATAAAGGCACATAAATCCCGCGCTTGGATACATTCCCACAGGCTTTTTAACCTCACCACGGTCTCCTCCATATTTTCACAAGCCTATCGTAGAAACCTTTCGTTCTCTCGTATCGGAGAGGGATGTCCAGAGGACAGGGTGGGGCTAAGTAAGAGTAAGCAGGTATCCCCATAACTCCAAGCTATTACGTCTAGATTTTAATACTCTTCCAGCGTCCCATTCTGAACCAGAGGAGGGTGAGTAATCCACCTGCTATAGTTGTAGTCGCCATGGTGAGCCATGCGCCGTGTGTGTGTAGCTGAAGGCGGAACATGAGGATATTCGCGATGGAGGTACGTAGTATCACCATTGTAAAGATGGTGATATAGGTGGGGCGAATGGTGTCGCCTGCGCCCTGCAAAGCTCCGCTCAGCACCATTGCCGTACCGAGAAAGGGCTCGCAGAAGGCGTTAATGTGAAGATAGTCCACACCTAGCCTATGCACGACCACATCGAAAGTGAAGAGGGCGACGATAGGGCTTGCGAAGGCGTAGAAGAGTACCGCCACCAACGACATGACGGCGACGGCTTGGAGGTTTGCCGCCCATGCGTATCGTTCAGCTCGGTCAGGAAGTTTTGCGCCCAAACTCTGCCCTACCAGAGCCGATGCGGCGACACTATAGGCAAAGCCGGGCATAAAGGCGAGGGCTTCTGTTCTGATACCGATTTGGAGCGCGGCGACTGCCGCTGAACCTTCCGGCATACGTGCCAACATTCCGGTGAAGGTCATCATGGAGAAGACGCGCACAAGGTTTTGGACGGAGGCAGGAACACCAATTCGCAAGATGCGTACAACCCACTCTTTGCTGAGGGTGAGGTACTGTTTTTTTAGAACATCGCCGAGTGGTGCAATTCGAACCAGCGC
>JAPLCR010000033.1 GCA_026392135.1 Armatimonadota bacterium | reverse complement strand
ATCGCGTAAACGCCGTTGTGATAGAGCGCAATTCCCTCTGTCAAACGATCCATAAGAGTCATCTATTGGGTTATTCCTTAACTTCTATACTGTTGTTCGCAGGATACAACCGGAGAGCATCTGCTTTTCTGTCTGCCTCCAGAGTCGACTGCTGTGCCTCTAAAAACGCGAGGATGTCGGACAGGCGAAAGCGGCGTTGACGTGTCTCTCTCTCTACGCTACCTGCATCGCGCGACGAGTTCTCTACCTCTTTACGATAGCAGGTCAGTATACCGCGATTCGTGTAACGGCGCACCGTTGTTGGGCAGACATTTAGAAGACGGGCACAGTCTTCAAGCGAGATAATGGGGTCTAATATCCGCTCAATCAGCTCTTGCCGCTGCTCCGCAAAGGGACGCTTGTAGGAGTACTGAGCTACCTCTGCCTCGTTTTGCTGCCCCAACTCAACCAACTGCTGAACATGGCGCGGTACACCCTCCCAAAACTCTACGATAGAGAGACCCTGATGTACGGATTCAGGGCGCACATTTTTGGCGTGCTTTGCGCGGTACTTTACTGTACGGCGGGGCTTTGACAAGGCGGGCGTATCGAGTAGAGGTAGAGAGGGCTGCTCCTCGATAGAGAGCCTTTTTACTTCAACCTGTGGAGGAGCGGGTTTCTTTGCGAGAAAGTCGTCAAACTCCGGGATCTCGGTCTCCATACCCCACAGGTTGGGAGCAGGGGCGGGCGCACTCTCTTTTGCTGTTGAGCTAAGGCGTGTCGGCTCACCTGTACCAGAGGGCGTGCGGTAGTTTGTGATGGGAGGCGCAATTGGAGCAGTGTTGCTGGGGCGATTCGGCTCACTGACGATAGTTGTAGGGGCTGGATTTCGCACTACAGGCAGGAAGACGCTTTCGGTCTTCGGTGTTATAGTCGGGGGTTGTGGTACTGCGGTCAATGGGGTAGGGCGAGCCAGTACACGGTTATGAGATTCAGGAGGAGTCGCTATGGGGTTAGGGGTTTCCGGCGGAACCTGATCCTGCTCATCATCCAGAAACTGACTCTCTATAAATTTTTGCCACTCATCTAGGCGCATGGCGATATCTCCTCACAAAATAAGCATTGCGTCGCCAAAACTAAAGAATCGGTAACGCTCTTGAATTGCGACCTCGTAGGCGTGCATTATCTGCTCACGGCTAGCAAATGCGGAAATCAGCATCAGTAGAGTAGAGCAAGGCAGGTGAAAATTTGTTACTATTGCATCCACAACACGGAACCGATAGCCCGGCGTTATAAACAGGGCGGTGTTCCCTATACTCGGTACGACGCGCTTGCCATAGCCCTCTTCCAGCGTTGCGCCTATCGTCTCAAGGGTACGCACGCTCGTCGTGCCAACCGCAACGACGCGCCCTTTCGTTCCATTGATACGCTCTGCAGTCTCTGTTACAAGGTGATAGGCTTCGCGGTGCATCTCATGCAGCTCTACCGTTTCTGTCTTTACCGGACGGAACGTGCCCACCCCTACCTCTAGTGTAATCTCTGCGGTCTCAACCCCAAGCTCTCGAATAGAGCGCATTAGCTCGAAAGTAAAATGTAGCCCCGCCGTCGGTGCCGCGACAGAGCCTCCTGACTTTGCGTAGATGGTCTGGTATCGCTCCTCCTCATCTCTACCCAAAGGCGTGTGTATGTAGGGGGGAAGCGGTGACTCTCCCCAGTTTTCGAGCGAATCACGCGTAGCAGTATCTACAAACTCAAGAATACGCCCCCCCTCTTCTGTCGTTGCGGTTATCGTCGCAATAGGGTTTGGAACAGAGGGGGCAGGGCTAATGATTTGGACGGTTCGCCCCAGCTTCAAAGACTTGCCCGGTTTTACCAACGCTTCCCAACTGCGCTCACCAATGGGGCAGATAAGCAGTACCTCAGCACTACTACCGCTTTCACGAATCCCCTTTAAACGTCTTGCGGTCACTCGCGTGTTATTCATCACAAGGGTATCGCCTGCGGAGAGGTACTCTGTTAAATCCTCAAAACGGCGATGTTCAATGTGCCCCGTCTTGCGATGCAACACAAGTAGGCGAGACTGCCCACGCGGAGCAGGGGTCTGGGCGATGAGTTCAGGGGGTAAGTGATAGTCGAAAAGTTCAGTACGCAAATGCTACACGCCTCCTCAGAAAGCGTGTTTATTGTAGTGTTTAATAGCACGTTTGTCAAGAAGATTAGCAAACCATGACAGGGCGAACGCATCATAATTCGCCATTATCGCGCTACAGTGAATATTTGTATCCATATCACCTTGTATACTAAGTAGTGGCGTTTTCTTGGGCTTGTGGTTCAGGTATAACATTCTCATCTCCGGT
>JAPLCR010000141.1 GCA_026392135.1 Armatimonadota bacterium | reverse complement strand
CTGGCTGCGTCAGATGCTTTTTACAGTGCTCTATAACACCCTTCTAACTCTCCCTGTCTACCTTACAGTACGTAAGTTCGTCGCTTCTGTGCGCGATTCTGAAGATAGCCTCTCTTTCTGAAAGGCGCAGGGCTATAGCCTCGCATTCTACAACTTAGCCTGAAATGGAGTCCTGAAACCGTGTCTCAAGCTAACGCATCGCTAGGGAGTATTTCACCGGAAGTTCAAGAGATAGTAGATCGTATTCCCCTCTTTGCCAACGCGCCAACACTCTCTGTAGCCCCCCTTGAGGGGATTATTAGCCTCAATAATGCGAACTACCGCGTGAACGTAGGAGAGACCTCCTATCTGCTTCGCGTAGGTGCTGAGAGTGCCCGCTATTTAGGCATTCGCCGTGAAGAGGAGATCGAATCGGCATATTCAGCCGCGAAAGCGGGAGTCGCTCCCGCAGTTCTCTATGCTGAGCCGTGTGGTGTCATGGTTTCGCCATTTATTGAGGGCAAACACTGGGAAGCAGAGGCTTTCCACAAACCCGCGAATATCGTGCGTATCGCCGATACGTTGCGTCGGCTCCATGCCGTCAAGGATGTTGCCGCGCAAGGCTCGGAGTACCGGAGAATTGACCGTCTTATAGAGAGCGCTGTCTCTCTTGGGCTGACACTGCCTCCCAATATTGGGGCGTTATGCGAAAAGTTGGCGCGAATTGAACAGGAACGCTTGAGCGACCCCTGTTATGTTGCTGGTTTGGCTCACAACGACTTTTGGGCAAATAACTTCCTTGACGATGGTGAAGACCTCTATCTTGTGGACTGGGAGTTTTCTGGGACGGGTGATACTTTGACAGACCTTGCCACAACTTCGATGGCGGGAGGCTTGTCGTTGGAGGAGCAGGTCTTGCTTCTGGATGCCTACGGTCTAGATGGGCGTAACTCGTTGGAGGTACTAGAGACGATGCGGTGGGTGGTCTCATTTTTTGAGGCGATGTGGGCGCTGGTGATGGATGGGCTACGGGGTTCCGGCTCTGATACCTCTGGTAAAGATGGGGCGTACAACTATGCGAACCATGCACAAAAGATGTTTGAGAGGCTGTGACTTATCCTGATAATTGGCACGGCGGAGGTGATATTCTATGGCGACAATACGCAAAGAAGAGAAACGGCTTGTTATTGAGACGACAGAGTATTCAGCGGTAGTGCAGGCAGAGGGCTACGTTAGCGGAGTGGCAGCGGGCAGTTTTGTAGACCGAAAATCGGGCGCGAAAGACCCCGGTTTTGGGCTACTGATAGCAGATTTTCTGCTGGAGCCGGGAAGTGACTTACCGAACACGCCACAAGAGCATCGCTACTCCTATGGGGATCTCTATCACGGTAACATTGCAAAACGCTACGTTTCTCTACCTCAAATCTGTACGCAGGCGAAACGGCTCCCACAAGAGATAACGGAGGGGGAGGGATTTGTGGCTGTGCGCCAGTGGTATCGATGGGGTACGGCTTGCCCACCCTACCACGCAGGGGCGCAGTGGGAGCAACATCTCCTTTTCCCGGACGGTAAACGGTGGTTTATAGGTTGGGATAGGTTTTCGTGTGTTGATGACGTGGCGAATGTGATGATGCGAATGGATATGCCGACGCATATAAAACATCGCGGCGGCGATGTATTTAAGCAGATATACCTGAGTTATCATGGTAAGCCAATCCCCCAACACGCCTTTCATCAGAACTTTGCGCCGCACGAGCGGTTTCTCTATCACCGTGAAAAGAGGAAGGTGCCGCGCAGGTATATTCGTGCAATAGAGTTGGAAAAAGGGGTATGGCTTGCAGGAATGGCACTTGACCCCGCCTCTATCTCTGAGGCATGGTGCCATCAGAGGGACTACGTCTGCCTTATTCAGGAGATCGGTGGGCGTGCAGTTAAGGCAGGAGAGTGGACGGGTGCTATACATATCATAGGCTACTTTGATAGTATTGAAGAGATGGAGGCGGTGTATGACACATATAGAGGTGGGACAGCACTGCACGTCGCTACGGACGGATGGAGATTAACACAAGGGGGAACCTCTCTCCAAAAGTAACTTGACAATCCTTTCAATTCACCCTATAATAACATACCGAGTGGTATGCTATTATAGAAAGAGCAGGTTGTTTCTATGCCCCGTACTGCAAACCCAGAGATAAAAGAGACACTTCTAAGAGCGAGTTTGCGCTGTTTTGCCCGTAACGGCTATCAGGCGACTTCTTTAGACATGATTGCACGCGAGGCTCATGTCACGAAGGGAGCCATCTACTGGTATTACAAGGATAAGGCGGAGCTTTTCGAGAATGTTTTACAGGATAGAGTGGCGCACCTAGAGAGCTTGATTGGTGAGCGTCTCAGTGAGAAGATGCCTCCCGATGAGCGTTTGCAAACTCTACTACAGACCGTACTAGATTTTTATTCTGAGAATCCCGACTTTGCCTCTCTGTTAGGCATTCTGCGAAGTGGTCCCGATTCCGCTTT
>JAPLCR010000335.1 GCA_026392135.1 Armatimonadota bacterium | reverse complement strand
GCCAATTTTGCGGTCTGCTCAGGTGCCTCTGTTTTTGCAGGGGCATCCTGTGCCTTTACAGGTGCGTTGGAGACTAATCCAGCGCACATAACAGCAAGGGAGAGCGTCGAAAAACGTCGTCGCGCAAGCAAAGTGTTGCGATTCACGTGTGGTTCCTCCTTAGTGGGATTGACTACTTTCAAATCAGGGTTTAGTATGGAAAAACAAACGAACCGTACCTGCATGGTTCCTAAGGGAGTAGAGCAGTGCAAAACAGACAAACGCACTTACCTCTCCGGAAACTACGCGAAAAGTATTGCACAAACGAGAGAAACAACCAAGTGCAGGAAAACGGAAACGTTCCGAGGGTGAAACAGAGGTTAGGCAACTTCAATGTTGCGTGCTACTTAGATCAAATGCGACGTCAAATCTTTTAATGCTTGCACATGAGAATTTATCTTTTTTTTGTAGATAATCAGCCCTTCGTGAGCTATTCAGGCTACTCAGCTCACTGCTGCTTAGCCACTCTCAAGACTCCGTTGTCCACAGAGGATATTGAAAACCCAGATAGTGCCGCTCTTTCTCTCGCATCTCATGAGTTCCCTCCAGAGTCTCGTCTTCATAACCCAGCAGGTGCAAAACACCGTGTACAGCCAACAGAGCTAGCTCTTGCTCTAGGCTGAAACTATGCTGTTCTGCTTGGCGAACGGCAGTGTCTGCGGAGATAACAACATCCCCCAACTCTATAGGCATACCGGGCAGAAGCGGGGGCGCGGGAACCCCCTCTATGCTCTCTTGAAAGGCGAAAGAGAGAACATCAGTGGGCTTATCATAGCCCCGATAGTCACGGTTCATCTCATGAATAGCGAGGTCGTCTACAAAGGAGATACTCACTTCAGCGCGAGGAGGCGCTTCTGCTTTCAACAGGTGTTGAGTTGCTTTGCGGAGAAGAGCTGTGGGGAGAGTTTGGGGGTACTCGTTACGGAGAAAGATAGGCATGGTGTTAGGAGAGAGTTTGCGGTTCGGAAATAGAGGACTGCTCACTATTTAAGTGCATCCGTATTTCACGCTGAACCTCGTCGCTCGTGTTCTCAATCCCCGATATCGCGCCCATCTCAGCGAAACGAATCGCCTCTTCGGGAGAAGCAGGCAGAGGCAGGCGACCCGTAAGAGGGTTTGCACGCAGGTCTTCGCGCACTATCTCCATAGGTTGCCCTGTGGCGTTCTTGGGCATCTGAGGGTAGTCAATCCGCTCGTGCATCATAGCACGAAGAACGTGCATAAAGGCATCAGTAATGAGCTTGACATCGCGGAAGGTCAAATCACAATCATCCATCTGCCCATCCTCAAGTTTGTCGTGGACGAGGGTGTTCAGCATCGCTTCAAGACGCTCCGGTGACGGCTTATCCAGCGTGCGTGTTGCCGCTTCAACAGTGTCGGCAAGCATTACAATAGCCGCTTCACGGGTCTGAGGCTTGGGACCCGGATAGCGAAAACGCTCTTCCAGCCCCGGAGGAGCCTCTTCAGCCCCCCCGCAGTCCATCAACGCCTGATGATAGAAGTAGCGTATCAGCGTCGTGCCGTGATGCTGAGCAACAATATCGCGAATCTCTTGCGGGAGACGATACTCTTTCGCCATCTCCACTCCATCACGAACGTGCGCCGTAATGATCAGTGCTGAGAGCGATGGGCTGAGCCGTCCATGTACATTCTCCTTGCGTTGATTCTCTACAAAGAAGTCAGGGCGTTTCATCTTTCCAATATCGTGATAGTAGCCCCCCACTCTTGCCAAAAGTCCGTGCGCCCCTACCGCATTCGCGCCTGCCTCTGCCAGTGTTCCCACCATGATACTATGCGCGTAGGTTCCCGGTGCAACGGCACAAAGTTGCTGGAGGAGAGGGCGGTCAAACTGCGAAAGTTCGAGAAGCACGGTATGAGTAAGAATACCGAAGGGCTTTTCGAGGAGTTGCCCTCCGCACCAAAAGAGGAAGGTTGTCACAATGGCGGAGCCGACTACCCAGCCTGTACCCGTCACAACCTCTTGAAGCGAGTCGTTGAGAAGAAGACCCAACAACCACACTAAGCCGATGTTTGTAATGGAGAGTACACCGGAGATAAGCGGCGCATTGGTACGGCGATGCACGTTATCTACACAAGATATTCCTACAAGGCTACTCATCATCGTCATTACCGTAAACCGAATTTCGTGGTTCATGACGAGACCAGAGAGTACCGCCAAGAGCGCGGCTATCAGAACGGCTAGGTGAGCATCCAAAAGCACGCATACCAACATCCCAGCCGCAGCAACACTGCTCATCCCCAAATAGCCTAACTGACCGCTGGAGAACTGTAGACCAAGCATTGTTGCGCCCACCTTCAACCCGAAAACAGAGAGCAGAACAATCACGGAGAGCAGAGTGAGGCGGCGGGTATCGGCGTAGAGTTTGGGCATTGTGCGCCGAATCTTGAAAGCAACAAGGATTACCATGCCGCCCGCAAGCACTGCAACCGCAGTTCCCGTCGCAATCTCTATGCGCGGGTTGATTAGACCTAGCGCGGAAAACTTGTCAATATGCTCCTGCTTGACCACCTCACCTGCCCCGATAATTCTGTCCCCTAGTGCGATCCGCTCTATCTTGGCAGGGGTTTCGCGCACAGCTTTCTCCCGCGCAAAGCGGGTCGCGGCGCGATTATAGATACTATTGGGGCGAATTGCTTGGTCTGCTACGGCAGTGATGATATTCGCTTCTTTGGCGTTTGGGCAGAGGCTCTTTGCAGAGCTTAGAATGGACTGACGCACAATATCAATGTCGTTTGCAGGCTGTTCATTGCGGTTCTTGTCCCGGATATCTCGCTCCATCGCCTCCTGTACAAACTTTAGGGTCGTGCTGCTCAGCTTTTGAGATACCGCAGGCGGAACCGTCAGCACATATTCAAGCGAAGCATCCGTAAGGTCAGAGCGAAGTTGAGGAGGGGTTCGGGCAAGAAAAAGAGCAGGGGAGAGGTGGGGGCGGGCGTTTGCAAACTGTGTCCGTAGGTCTTCGAGGCGGGTGAAGTATTCGCGAACAGTACGCTCGGCTTCTAGGCTGGCACTCTCTGCACGCATAAAGACGGGCGCAATGCTCAGCTCATTAGCACGCTGTGCGCGTTCCGTCTGAACACTATCATAATAGTAGACGCTTCGGCTAGAACGTATCTCCTCTTTGCTTATGTCTCCTACCTTCAATGAGATACGGGTAGGCAAAAAGTGTATCGTGAGCAAGAGAGAGAGAGCAAATATCGTGAAAAACATGAGCGCGGCTTTCGCTTTGTCGAAGCCGTGCAGAGGAGCCTCCTTCATGCGTTTTGCCGAATGAGGCTTGAGGTATCGCCTTTGAAGAAGGCGGATGCGTGTCCAGATTTTAGGTGATTTAGTCATGCTTATGTGTGTTCTTGACTTCTTAGGAGACAAGTGCACAAAATCCCACCGCTCCTCCGATGAAGGAGTAGGGTATACGGTATCTGCGCGTCGCTACGGAATAACACACGCCGTAGTGTGCAGGAAAACCTAACAGTTATGACACCCTGAGTCTTAAATGGTAACGAATTATAAGGGGAAATCCATATTTTGTCAACTTGGGGTACTTGCGCTCTTCAATAAGAGGCTTTCTCAGGCTACAAATCAGGGGTGTAGAGCTAAAACACTACACCCCTTTACTCACACGGGGGCGTGGAGGCGCAACTCCTTCGGGGGCGATAAGTGCGTTGTCTATAAGGCGGGTTTTACCAAATCGGACTGCCGCTACAACTAACGTTACACCTTCTCCTAGGGTTTGAATAGGCTTGAGCGTATCAGGGTGTACTAGTTCGATGTATTCGAGCGTAGCCAGAGGCTCCGCACTGACTAGTGCCTCCAACTCTGCCCGTAATGTCTGAGCCGAAGTTACTCCCGCCAACACCCTCTGCCCCGCCGTGCTGAGTAGGCGAGAGAGGAGTGTTGCTGCGCTCCGCTCCTCCTCAGAAAGGTAGACATTTCGTGAAGACATCGCCAGTCCGTCTGATTCGCGTAGGGTGGGAACCATCTGTATGGTAGCGGGCATATTCAAATCCCGCGCCAATCGCTCCACCACCAGAAACTGCTGGTAATCTTTTTGACCAAAGTAGGCAATATCTGGCTGAACGATGTTTAGTAGTTTCGTCACAACGGTGGCGACACCGCGATAATGTTCTGGGCGCAAGGCTCCTTCGAGGGGTTTACTAACCTCTGTAACCTCCACCCACGTCTGAAATCCGGCGGGGTATATCTCTTCGCTTGTTGGTAGGAAAAGAGCATCTACCCCCGCATTCGAGGTCAACTGCATATCTCGCGGCATATCACGAGGGTATTTTGAGTAGTCCTCTTTAGGACCAAACTGCGTAGGATTGACAAAGATAGAGACCACTACGACATCGCACTCCCCTCTGGCGCGTTGTACAAGGCTCAGATGTCCTGCATGGAGAGCACCCATAGTGGGAACAAAACCAACTGTTTTACGCTCTTGTCGTAACCCTCTTAGGTAGGTTCGCAAGTTGCTTATCTGCTCGAACGTTCGCATACTTAGTGACTATTCTCCTCTGTGGGAAATACCTCTTGTCGCACCTCATCGGCATACGAGCGCAACGCCTCTTCGATAATCGTACCGAGATTTACATAACACTTTGCGTGCCGGAGGGGTCTTCCGGGATAGATACCAAAAAGGTCATTCCAGACCTGTACCTGCCCATCGCACTCTGCCCCTGCACCTATTCCAATGGTAGGAATGCCAACCTCTGAAGTGATTTGTGATGATAACTCCGCAGGTATCGCCTCCAAGACCATCCCGAAAGCTCCCGCATCCTCTAAAGCGCGTGCAGAGCGCAGCATCAACTCTGCCGCATCAGGGCTACGCCCTTGCACTTTATTGCCGCCGAAAAGGTTCACCGACTGTGGGGTCAAGCCGAGATGTCCCATCACCGGTATCCCGCCATTTGTGAGTAGAAGTACGGTTTCAGCAAGATGCAGACCGCCTTCTAGTTTGACGGCGTGTGCGCCACCCTCTTTCAGCAGACGTGCCGCATTATGAAATGCCTCTTGTGGGCTTGCCTGATAGGTTCCGAAGGGAAGGTCAGCAACGATGAGGGCGTTCTTTACGCCTCGTTTAACCGCTTTTGTGTGGTGTATCATCTCATCAAGGGTGACGGGTATCGTGTTTTTATAACCCAGCGACATAATGCCCAGTGTATCCCCCACCAAAATCACATCTATGCCTGCTCTGTCTGCAAGCCGCGCCGCCGAGTAGTCGTAAGCTGTGACAACTACGATTTTGCGCCCAATTCGTTTGAATTCGATGAGGCGCGGGGCAGTTATCTTCTCTTGAACTCTCTCTGGTGTCGTGCTTTGTGCCATTATAGAACTATAACCCCTCTGTACAAACCTCTATCGGCTCAGGTAGGAGCTCTGTATAGTCTCTGTTGAGTATCTCATCTCATATGAGCATAACCTCTTCTCGAAACTGTTCACGCTCTTCGCGGTCTAGTAAGGTAGTGGCGGAGATACCAGAGCGTAGGCAGTAGATAGTCGTTTTGACCGGCGTATCGGGATACAAATCGCTCAAAATCAGTTGGTAGCACCGCATAGCAAAGTCATTATAAACCTGCTCCTCAGTAACCTCCCACCGCCCGCTTTTGTAGTCTACTATCTCAAGCGTGCCATCGATATGCTTGTCTATTCGGTCAACGCGCCCAGATAGTTTGAAAGCCCCCAAATCACAGGTAATGGTCTTTTCTGTAGCGATAGTCTCTACTTGCGCTACCACACGCTCCTGGTGTGCGGTGTGGTAGGCTTGCACGATTTTCTCGCCTGCCTCTCGGTGCTTTACCTCCTCCTCTTGCGAGGTGTAGCCCGCGCTAATCCACTGAGTTTCTAGCGTAGCGACCATCTCTTCTTGTGTATGTGATGCGCCCTGCTCATGGAAATTTTGGAGAACATGGTGCAGAGTACTGCCAAAACTCAACTGAGGCTTTGCTTTGAAGTAGAAACGCCCTATTTTATCAATATAAACATATTTGTATTTAACAGCGCACTCAAGATACGTAAGTAGGCGCGTTGGGCTGAAGGTAGGCTTTCGGGTTTTTGCGGACGAGGCAGTAGGCATAGGCTTCTCTCCGGTTTTTGAGAGGGGGGACAGGTCAACTTAGACAACATTATACACTATTTTGAGGCTGAAGGGGTAGAGTCATATCGGTTCGAGAGAGAAATAGAAATTAGACAGGTTTAGCTAAGGGGCACTTTGGTGTGCCCCGTACTCCGCCTGCAAAAATTTTGCAGGTACTCTTCTCCTCTTAACTGCCCGATAGCAAAGAGGAGAACCCTCTTTGCCTATCGCTACCTGTTCTGCCTTAGCTCAGGCTTCCACAAAACAATAGGCGATTCGTTCCGCGCCCAATCGGGAACCTCATAAGGGAACGGGATTTTGCGCCCCTCTCCTACAGACTGATAGGCAGCATAGATAATTTTGAGGACTTCTCGCCCGTCCACACCTGTTTCAATAGGTTCAACGCCTTTTGCCACGCAGTCCGCGAAGTGCTGAACCTCCTGCGGAAAGCCGTAGTTCCAACTCTCCTCAAACATTGTAAACGTCCAGCCAGTCGTTACGCTCATCTTCTCTGTAGCATATCCGTAGCCCACACTGCTATAGGTGGTAAGGGCATTGCCGCGTAAGAGGTCAGCACGGGTATGTCCCTGTGTGCCGTAGATTTCGGCGCGGTCATCCACTCCGCCCAGCTTTGCCCACGAGTTCTCTGCGAGTGCAATCTGCCCCGTCTCGTACTCTACCGTACAGAGAACATGGTCTTCTCCATGTGTTTTGTCTGCGTGAACGAAAGTTCCCATTGTTGCAGAGACACTCTTCACCTTTGGCTTACCAAAAACCCAACGGGCATACTCAATAGAGTGACACCCCATATCCAAAAGTACGCCTCCGCCCGACTTATTCACATCCCAAAACCAAGGAGAGTGTGGACCGTCATGCTCCTCCCACTGCTTTACAAGGAACGCTTTCCCTAAAGCCCCCTCATCCACAAGCCGCTTTGCGCGAACGTATTTTGGCGCAAACAGAAGCTCTTCCGCATACATTAACAGAACACCCTGCCTTTGGCAGGTGTTCACCATATCGTCTGCCTCCTCCATCGTTCGGCACAACGGTTTTTCGCAAAGAATATGCTTACCCGCTTTCGCCGCCGCTACCGCAATATCACGATGCAGATAGTTTGGCGCGACGATAGAGACCAAGTCGATGTCTTTAATCGCTAATAAGTCGTGATAATTCTCAAAAGCGTATGGAATACTACGCTCCTGAGCGAAGGCTCGCGCTTTACCGTGGGTGGGGGATGCTACTGCCAGTACCTCCGCATTGGGAACATGGTGTTGAATAGAGTGGGCGTGAATGTCGGCAACAAAGCCAGACCCAATCAGCCCTATCTTTACTGTTTTGCTCACTCGCTTCTCCTGAAAATAGTAAATGACATTTAGTAAACGACGCTTAGTAATTACTGAGGTCGCTCTCATGGAGAGTACCCGATTTTAAGCCCTTCTCCTGAATCAAGAGAGGGCTGTCCGCAGAGCGGGATGAGGTAGCTACACACTGTCTACCTAATTCGACTAGCCTCTCCCTATCTGGAAAGGCTAGTCGAAAATAGGATAAGCGTCTATAAAGGTTAGATTACTGTACCCCGAAAGGTTCGCTCCAGTCCACTGCCGCGCTTGTGTAGGGCTTTCCTTCAACGACTACACGCGCCGTCTTCACAGGAAAACGCACCAGTGCGCCGATAAGGGCTTTTTGAGCCTCCGACTCAGTCGACTCTCCCAGAGTCTCTATCTGCTTAAACTCTTCACTGAAATCGAGCGTTGCAAGCCCCTCCTTCAGGTTTACACCCAGCACCCTTGTCCCCTTGGGAAACAGAGTGCCCTGCTCCTTTTTAAGAAGTAGAGCAATCGCTTCGCGAAGTGTCCCGTGTGGTGTCGAAGGGCGTTTTACAGGCTCCTCTTCCTCCTCTTTTGCCTTAGCAGGAGAGTGAGCGGGCTTCTCCTTTACCGTCTTCTCTGTCGTAGAGGTCACGGGTTTTTGGGTATAGAGGTAACTGCCTGCAAGAGCCGTCCCACCAAAAAGAACAACACGCGCTAAAGTGAGACCAAGACTAGCTTTCATCTGGTACATCCTTTGGACTCTCTTTCGGAGTCTCCTTGTCAGGTTCGGGGCTACGAGTGCGGCTATTCTCAGTACCCCAATCCGAATCCCCGCTTGCACAGTAGTTCGCTACCCCCTGGGCAATCGCATCTGCTACCGTCTGCTGAAATTCGGGATCGACAAGCCTTTTTCTGTCGCTGTCGTTATTGATATAGGCGACCTCTACCAGAATCGCAGGCATTTTACTAGCGCGAAGCACTGCCAAGCCGTTGGGGTAGAGGTTTAAGTCGGAGAGGGCTTTTCGGCTCGGCAGTCCGCTTACCGCCACAACTGCCTCTTGTACCGCGAGGGCTAGGCGGCGCGACTTAGGGTCGTCTCGGTGGTAGTAGGTAGAGGTTCCCGACGCGGCGTTGGCACGAGGCGATGAGTCGTTATGAATGCTCACAAAAAGGTCGGCTCCAAGACTGTTTGCTAGCGCGGGACGGTCATAGAGAGGAACCAGCACATCGGTGTCTCGCGTCATTATTACCTCTGCACCCAGTGCCTCCAGCGCAGTTCGCAACTTCAAGGCGAAAGCAAGTGTTAAGTTCTTCTCGTAAATAACTATGCTGTCACGCGCATTCGCCCCTGTTTGCGCCCCGCCATGCCCTGCATCCACAACGATTCTCTTGCCTGCCAGAGAGCCGGAGCGGATCTCCGGTATTTTAAGGTCTATCCGCAAAACATTATCTAGCATACGGTAACGGAAACGGAGATTTCGCGGCACTTCGAGTGCAATACGTGTTGTAGAGACTGCCTCTTCTAGCAGATACGCCATTAACCGCTTCACTCCCGTATAGTTTAACTCTTGTAAGGCTTGCCCCGTCTGCTCAAGGGCAAGGGTAGTATTAGCCGTAATTGACCGTATAGAAAGAGGCGCATCGCGCCGCGTGTTACCTGTGCGAGAATCAAGCGAATTTCGTTTCGGCTCAGGGCGGTATCCGCTAATAACTGGACGACTGCGATAACCAGAAGCCGCAAAGTCCTCTTTGTCTAAATCCTGCCCGCCGACTACACCCCCCAATTTACTGGGTTGCTGAAGGGGCTTATCGTCTCGACGTGCCGTGTTCTCACGGTTCCCGCTAACACCGAAGGTACTCTCCGTCACCCTTGCCACAATATGGCGGGTACTATTGGACAGGCTATCCGCAATCTGCAGCCCCTGCTTCTCCTGAAACTCTACTACCACCCGCGCCACATCGCTCTCGTTCTGCCCTGTACGTACACGGCGCACATTGCGTATCATATCAGACCCGATTTGTGGGGTAGTAATGTCGGACACCGTCGCTCCGATACAGTCCACATAACCGCGATACTGCCCCGGTTCACTCACATTTCGCACACGATAGGGAACAGGGAAGCTAGTCTCAACGCGAAGCCCGCCCTCTCTCACTTGAATCCGCGTCACCTTTGCAAGCAGGAAAACGGTCTCTCTATCAGAGGTCTCTACTAAGTCCGATTTGCCGTATCCACGCACGACTACCCCGTGCATAACGCGGGCTACCTCTGAAAGCGGTAGCAGTGACTGCCCCTCAATACGGGCGAAACCTATCTCTGACTGCACACTGTCGGCAGTAGTGATAAGGACAGAATCACCTCCAGTAGCCACTTTAGCGGTTGCACTCAGATATTTGAGAACGCCGATGCCTGCATACGCCTCCGTACCGTTTGATCGCACTGGAACCGTATCGGCGACAAACTTCCCTCCTATTTTAAGACGTACTCCCACAAAATACTTGGAAGAGGGGATGGCGTGAGCAACATGAGATAAAAACAGCAGAGACACGCTGAGTATAAGAGGAAGGCATAGTGTTTTCTGATGGGGGCTTCGGAGCATGGAGAGAGTCTCCTTCTTGAGATTACAACGAGATAGAACGTAAGCACACAAACCACTGTGACAGAGAATGATTAGCGGAATCTAGCGAAGGGTCATGGATAGTAGCGGTATCTGCTAACAGATAACACTATCTATCTTCTGAATTTTAGCATAT